>CAZGMU010000026.1:16439-22467 GCA_964526975.1 uncultured Planctomycetaceae bacterium | reverse complement strand
TCGTGGAAGTCGATCGCGCGGCGAGTGTTGCCTTCGAGGCTGGAGTTGAAGAGGCCGGCCGGGTCTGGGAGGGAGGCGCCTTTGGCGAAGGTCATCTTTACTTTGTCTTTGTAGGTTTCACCAGTGCAGAGGATGCCGTTGTGCGACCAGACGGGAACGCCGGCGGGGTTCGAGGGTTTGCGCCATTTGATTTCTTCGACGACGTCGGGGACGGCTTGTTGGATGAGCGCGCGGAGGCGGGCGAGCGTGGTTGTTCGCCAATCGGTTGATGCTTTGGGTTTGCCACTGCTTCGTTGAGAGTGAGGCTTCGCTTTTTTCGATTCGCTCTTCTTCATTCTGCTAGTCTTCGATTACGCCGCAATACTACGATTCAAACTCGCTGCGCGATACACCTGACTGACGGATAATCGACCGGAGGGTGCCCACCTTCACTTCTTTGTGATCCGGAACTGGAACGGTCGTTGTATTCCGATCACCGCCGGCGCGTTGCATTACAACATGGCTACCACGGCGGCGAACCTCAGAGAAACCATGGCGCTCCAAGATGGCACAGATTTCTTTTCCGGACATCACTCGAAGTTTACCCAACAGAAACCTCGAGCTGCGTGATGTAGACAGCGCCACCTTCGCGGGCGGAGATCTCTTCGGACGACGCACATTCGTAGAACAACTCGACGGCTTCGCGAAGATTGGCAAGCGCTTGCTCGACCGTGTCGCCTTGACTTGCCACATCTAGCTCAGGGCATAAAGCCACGAATCCTGGCGGTTCGGTTTGGATAATCGCCGTTAGACGTTTGCTCATATTTTTCCGCCTCGCTCAGCAGACTTCGAAAACTCACTCGGTAACTAATTCAATTTTAGTCCCAAGTACAGAAAATACCAAACGCGCCACACCGGCCATTACATCCGCTCGCCCGGCAGCTTGCTGGCTTGTTTCACCCAGGCGGCGAATTGAGTTTCGTCGAGTTCATCGTCTTCGTGGATATCGAGGTAACGGACTTCTTTCTGTTTCGATGTGCCCGGCGGGACGGGTCGGAGGAACGCGCCGCGGAAGAAGGCGACCTTCACGTACTTGGTGAAGCAATGAAAGCTGAGGAACCAGTTCTTATCTTCGAGGCCGTAGAAGGGCGAGTTCCATTTGACGGCTTTGTAGACGTTGGGGAGGGTGCGGGTGATGATCGCGTCGAGGCGGTGGCCGAGGTCGCTTTTCCAGCCGGGCATGGCGGCGATGTATTCTTGGACGGGAGCGTCGCCGTGGGCCTTGGCGATTTGCGGGTTGCCGCCGGAGAGGAGTTTGGGCTTCGCGATTTTGCTGGACTTTACTTTCGGCGCTGTCTTACGCGGTTTGGCGGCCTTGTCAGCATCCCGCTTGGCAACGGCCTTCTTCGCGATCTTTGTTGACTTCTTGGTCGTCTTCTTGGCCATCTTGTTCACTCCAGAACCGTGCGAAAGTAGATTACTTTTTCACAGTCACCAAGCATGTTGGGCGAGATTCGGTCTGGCGACCGACGTGAAATTCCTTTTGTTCTTTGACGAATGCAAGCTGTTTTCAGCAATATTAACCCATTTCGAAGGAGTTGGCACGAGGGACTCGTCGCAGCACACATTAGAATAGTGGACAACAGCGATGTCAGGCACACGTGGTCTATCGCTCTGCGACGATAGTATTGATGCGGCTCACAAGCATTTCTGGCCGAGGTACGGCAACGAGGCCAAACGATGATCCCTATGGAGTCTCCGCAAACAAATCCGGTGAGGGAAGCCCGACTTTTTGCGCGCTGGTGGGAACGTCGGCACACGGTAATTGCCGCGATCACGCTGGTCTGCATCGTGGGGTATCTGTTCTTGCGATTTGCGGCCGGCACGGATGAAACCACCGCGCGCTGGCTGCTTTGGATTGCGCTCGGTGTTGGCGGCGGGCCGCTCGTTGTGGAGCTTGCGATTCGGATGTTGCAGCGTGAGTTTGGGTCTGACCTGCTTGCTGGGATTTCGATCATCACTGCGGCGCTGCTGGGCGAGTACCTGGCTGGGGCGCTGGTGGTGTTGATGCTTTCGGGCGGCGAGGCGTTGGAATCGTTTGCCGTCCGACGGGCGTCGTCGGTGCTGAACGCGCTGGCGCGGCGGATGCCATCTGTTACCCATCGGAAAACAGATGCCGGCATTGCGGACATCTCGCTGCAGGAGATCCGCGTCGACGATTTGATCGTGGTGTTGCCGCATGAGGTGTGCCCGGTCGACGGCGTGGTGGCCGAAGGGCATGGCAGCATGGACGAGGCGTACCTGACGGGCGAGCCCTACCGAGTGTCGAAGTCGGTGGGCTCGGATGTGCTGTCTGGAGCGATCAATGGAGAGGCCGCTCTCACCATCCAGGCGGTGCGATTGCCGGTCGACTCGCGCTACGCGCGGATCATGCAGGTGATGCAGCAATCGCAACAGCAACGGCCGCGATTGCGGCGGTTGGGCGATCAACTCGGTGCGTTTTACACACCGCTGGCCGTTGCGATCGCGCTTGTAGCCTGGGTCGCGAGTGGCGAGGCAGTGCGTTTTCTGGCCGTGCTGGTGATCGCGACGCCTTGCCCGCTCTTGATCGCGATTCCCGTGGCGATCATCGGATCGATTTCGTTGGCGGCGCGGCGCAGCATCATCATTCGTGATCCGGCGGTGCTGGAGCAAATTGGCCGCTGCCGGACGATGATCTTCGATAAGACCGGAACGCTCACTTACGGAGAACCGAAACTGGTCGAGCAGCACGTCGACGCGGCGTTCGCGGCGCGTGAAGTGTTGCAGCTTACGGCTAGCCTGGAGCAGTACTCGAAGCATCCGCTGGCGAATGCGGTGGTCGATGCCGCTCACAAGGAGCGACTCTGTCTGCTTCCGGCCGAGCATGTCGAAGAGCACCCGGGCGATGGGCTGCGGGGGACGATCGCTGGTCGCAAGCTGCGAGTCACCAGCGGCAAGAAACTGCTGGTCGAGCAACCCGAAGCGGCGGCTCAATTGCCGCCGAAGACTGGGGGTCTGGAGTGCGTCGTCGTGATCGACGGCCGGTACGCGGCAACCTACCGGTTTCGAGATGAACCGCGAGCGGAAGGGGCGGCGTTTGTCGGGCACCTGGCGCCGATGCACGGCTTCAGAAAAATGATGCTCGTCTCCGGCGACCGCCTGTCTGAAGTCGAGTATTTGGGCGAGCGGGTCGGTATCAGCGAGCTGTACGCGGGAAAAAGCCCCGAAGAGAAGCTGGCGATCGTTCGCGAAGAGACCGCTCGCAATCCGACGGTGTATGTGGGCGACGGCATCAACGACGCACCAGCGATGGTGGCTGCCACGGTAGGCCTGGCGATGGGGCAGCGCAGCGAGGTGACAACCGAAGCGGCCGGCGCCGTGCTCATGGATAACAAGCTAGGACGCGTGGACGAGCTATTGCACATTGGGGCGCGAATGCGGCGGATCGCGCTGGAGAGCGCGATCGGCGGAATGACGCTGAGCGTGGCAGGAATGTTGCTGGCTGCGTTCGGCCATTTGCCACCGGTTGCTGGGGCAATCGCGCAGGAAGTCATTGACCTTGTGGCCGTGCTAAACGCGCTGCGGGCAGCCTGGCCGCCGACGAAGCTGGTTGATTATGGCCAGCAGAGCTCCAGTCGCGCTACACAGTCGTGAAGCTGGGCAAACCTACTCCGAAGCGATCTCAGAGCGTGTTTTAGAATGCGTCATGCCTTCTGCGAGAAGGCATAATCAACGAGAATGTTGCGGCTTCTCGGCCCCTCCCCTAGCCCCTCCCTACAAGGGAGGGGAATTTCAAAACACCTTCTCAATCGAGTGTCACAGCAAAGTCGGCAAATGCTTCGTCGATGGACTGGCGGCTTGCGTCGGCGGAATCCGCATCGAAATCCTCGCCATGATCGACGGTGGAAGCTTCGCCGACGAAATCGTCGATCCACGATGTGGAGCGGACCGCCAGGAGCAGCTCGTCGAGGTCGATGCCGATCGAATCGGCCACCGAAATGTTGGCTCGACTGACTCTCGTGAAGACTGGTTTGTAGGTGTCTGCCGTGCCGAAGAATCTCGGAGCGGGCGTGGAATCGCTTTGCGACGGGGAAAGTGGCGCAGAAGCCGTGCTGTCTTCGGCCGGAGAAGTCGTGAACGAGATTGCCGTGCTGCTTAGATCGTGGGGCAGCACCTCCGTGGGCGCCGGCGGAATGGCTACTGTTTCAAGTGTGTTGCCGGTGGCTGGAGCGGAGGCTGGTGAGGAGGTCGAATCGGCGCCCTCCTCTTCGACATGGAGCGACGTGCCACTGCCGCCTGCGGGGAGCGAGCGGCCGAAGTTGGCGCGAAACGCGGTGAAGTCTTCGGGAGTGCCGCCGTTTTTGCGGAGGGAGACGTAGTCGCTGGCGTCGACGGTATTGTCGTGATTGAAATCGCCGGGGAGACCTGGTTCTGGAGTTGCAGGCACCAGAACCCAAGGCTGGTACGCAGGATAACCGTAGATATCGACGACTGATTCGGATTGGGCGGCGAAATAGAGTGAGCCGCCGATCGAGACGATTTCCTCCGGGTTGATATAGCGGTTGTCGGCTTTCTGCTGGACGATCGAGGCGCCTACGCCGGGAACGTAGACCCACAGATTTGACTGCTCGCGCGCCGCATCCCACGTGGCAAAGTAGAGCCGATCTCCATTCGCTATAAGTTCATTGGGACTATACCGGAAGTCGTCGCCGTGGAAATCGACGACAGAGGTCAGGGTGCGAGAAACCGTATCGAGCTTCCAGATTTGGGATACGATCGTGGTCGGGGTGATCGCTTCGAAATCGAGAGGCAGATAGTAAGCGAAATACAGGTCGGTTCCCAAGACCGCTTGATCCGAGATCTGGCTCACGTAATAGGAATAGCCAAGGAAGGGCTGGCCAACGGCTTGCGTGCCGGCCACGGTGCCATCCGAGATCCAAGCTTGATTCGCCTCACCGTCCTCGGTAAAGACCGTGGTCATGAAGACGAGTTGGCTGTCGACGACTGCCCAGGAATTGGGATCACGATCGAGCGTGGCCAACGTAGTGGAAACCGGAGTAGCCGATTGCAACTCGGCGGAATTGAGAACGCAAAGCTCGGTTTGCTCGGAGGAGGCGATATAGAAGAGATTCTCCGTGCCGCCGGGCCCCGACGCGACACCAACGATGGCTATGTAATTCCCCGGCGCGGATGCAATGATTTCGCGTGAAAGCCCCGAAACGGGGTCGAGCCACTTGAGCGTCGTTACATTGGTCGATGAGTTATAGGAATAATAGATGATGCCGCCGGCAAATGCAGACGGTTCCTGAGCACCGGCGGTATCAGGAACATTGGTGACCGTCGCTGCGCCGAACTCGTCGAACTCGATTTTCAACAAGGAATCCACGTACTGACTGCTCGACGAGTCATACTTGTAGACAGGGAGGTAGCTTGCCCCGCCGGCCGAGATGGCATCGCCCTTGATGTAAAAGCCTTCCGTGGAAATCACGCGAGCGCCTGTCTCATCGGCGAGCCAGATGTTTTGCAGGCTGTCGTTGAAGATCATACCGTGGCCAGGAATTCTGGCCAGGGAATAGCTGTAGGCTGGCAACGAATGGGTAGCGTCGATGTTATCGACCTGACTGATGTTGCCGTTGTCGTATTGCCAGAGCGCACCGCCAAAGTTGGTATAGACGCGGAAGTAAACGACCTCGTGCTCGGTAGCTCCGTGTTGGTACGTGACGCCAAAAAAGTCTCGGACGGTTGGGTAAGATTGCGGATCAAGAATCCCGGCAAGAATGGGAGTGCCCGGCGCCGAGCCATCGTTCAACTCGGCCAGAGTAGGAACGCGACGAACCAACCAGTCGAACGTATAAGTGTATGTGTAGTCGAGGGTCTCGTTTTCGATCGTAACGTTCACATGGTAGGGCGCTGCGAGAGCAGTCGGCGTGGCAAGCGTGCCATGAATCGCCAGATTTTCGTCGATCGTCAATCCTTCCGGCAGGCCGGTGACGGTCACTGATAGATTGTGCTCATCCGGATTATCGAC
>CAZGMU010000026.1:3707-16429 GCA_964526975.1 uncultured Planctomycetaceae bacterium | reverse complement strand
CGGTGATCTGGCTATCGATCTCGGCGCCGGCCCAGTCGTTGCGGTCATCGACGCCCGAGATATTGAAACCGAGGACGGTTGATATCGTGAAGTGCGTCGATTGCTCGTCGCCATCGCGGCGGGCGTAAATATAAACATCGTACGACGCGGGAGCACTGCCTAGGTCGAAGGCGCCGCGCAAAGCCCCGCTGGCATCCACGTAAAGCTGCGAGGGCAAGCCGTCAACCGTGTAATCCGTATAATGGTTGTTCAAACTGTAAGCAAGGAGCGGAACACGGAGCGGCGCCCCCTCGGGGATCGTGAGCGCGCCGATGTTGGCAAACTCAAATGAGCGAATGCCCCAGTTGAATGCAATCGAGGTCGTATCCACGCCATCGGTCGCTGTGACCTGGACATCGAACCACCCGGTAACCGCGCTTTGAGCGTCGATCGTGCCGCTGATCAGGCCGGTTTGAGCGTTGATCGACAGGCCGGTGGGAAGGCCGATAGTCGAATAGCTCACGGGGCCGTGAGGATAGATCGACTCGATTTGGAGATTGATGGCATCGCCCGACTTGGACTGCTGCTGGTCCGGAGTGATGAGCGCCAGATGCGTGGTCGCCGGACCACCTAGATCCATGACAATTGAACCATCGACTTCGAGGGTAGCGTCGCCGCGGCCGCCATCGACCAAGTGGAGCACGATCTGGCCGTTCGGCAGAAACTCGGCACCGGTGGTGCTGGCGTCGTTTTCGTCGGTCTGATGTTGATAGAGGAAGTTGTACCAACCGCTCGCGCCGCTGGGAGTCGCGCCGTCGATGTAGTATTCGCTCCAGTCGCGCGAGATCGAAGGAGTGATCGTGACATTCGCGGCGGCACCGGGAGCGATTCCCTCGACCTGCAGGTAGATGCGTCCCATTGGGAAATCGATCCCGAGCGGCCCCTCGAACCAACTTGAGTCGAAACCAGCGCTGAGCGTGGTGCCGACAGGGGAGGTGAGTGTGACCACGCCGCCGTTGATCGGGTCGGTCAGGTAGACCACGTTCGCGGCGGCAGAGTTGATTTGCCACTCGAACGATATTTGACTCGATGTCGAACCATCGGTTGCATAGACGGCGACTGTTTGCGTCGATGGGCTCGTAGTCTGTGGCGCGATGGCGCCGAAGATGTGACCGGTCGTGGGATTGATGTCGAGGCCGATCGGGAGCCCGAGGGCGGAGAAGGTGATCGGCGATCCCAGGTCACGTAGGATCGGAATTGTCAAGTCAATCGCATCGCCGACCGTAGACGTCTGATCGCCGGGCGTGCCGATCGCAATCGATGGAGAAATGGTCCAATTGAAAGTGGTGGACCAGGTGTAGCTAAGCGACGGGGTCGTCGATTGATAGCTGAACGTGACGATCGGATGATACGGCGAGCCAGCGTCGGCGAAGGCGTCGATCGTGCCCGAAATATATTGCAAAGCTGGATTGTACGTTACGCCTGGTGGCAAGCCAGTGACGCTAGGTACAGTGATCGTGCCGCCGTAGAAGGGATCGCTTCCGCTGACGGAGAAACCAACGGCTTCACCGCTGCTGTTGGTGCGATTCTGCACGCCGTAGGGCGTGAGCGCTTGCAGCGTGGACCAAGAGAACGAAACGTTCCGGGTAATGCCGGTGGCAGTGTCGTAGGCGGCTACCGTGGTGTTAAACGTGTAATTCTGGTGATAGTAGTAATAGTAGTTTGCGATCGAGCCGCTGATGACACCGGTCTGCGAGTTGATGCTAAGATTGCCAGGCAAGCCGGAGGCCGACCATGTGTAAGGACCGGTTCCATTGATGGCAAACATCTGCAGGTTGATTGGTACGCCTTCGGGAGTGCGCTGATTGCCCGGGTTGACGACCACGAATGACTTTTGCACGGTCCATTGCATGAACTGGGCTGCTTCACGCGTGCCATCGGTCACTCGTAGCTGCACCGAGTAGGGCGATGTGTTTTGCGCGCCATCGGCAATCGTGCCGCTGATCAAACCGGTTTGCGGATTGATGTTGAGGCCGGGCGGCAAGTTCGTGGCCGTATAGGTCAGGGTACCGCCGTAGGTATAAGAGACCTGTAACTGCAAATTGATCGGCTCATTCGCTTGGGAAGTACGATTGGGCACATAGGTTAGCAGCAGGCCAAGCTGGCTTTGCCAACTGAAGCTGGTCGAAACCGAGCCGCTATCGTCTGTCAGCGTGACGGTAATGTAGTAGAAACCAGTCTCGCTAGTAGGTGTTCCGCTGAACGTGCCCGTGGCTGAATCAAACGAGATGCCAGGAGGCAGCGTATCGGCAGTGAACACCTTCGTGCCCAGACCGCCCGAGTTGGCGACAGTGAACGGCGTGATCGGCGCGCCGCCTTGAAACTGCTTGGTGCCTGGATTGGTGATCGAGAGCGCGTTGAAGCTTCCAGACGATTCGAGGTTGAGCGCCTGGCCGGCAACGCGGGGGGCGATGTGGTTCGGCAGGTCGATGACATCCGAGCCGGTCAGCATACCGTTTTGGTAATACAGCGTATCGGTTCCGTCGCCGCCATCGAGATTGCCCGCGAGCGAGCCGCTGGGCTTGAACACGATGCTGTCGTTGGCGCTGCCGCTGACGATATTGCGCATGCCGCTGAACGCATGAATGTGATTGAGCTTGCCGCTGTTGGCTCCATCGATCAGCCAGGTGCTGGCATCGTTCATGCCAACGAGTGTGTTGTTGCCGCTGCCGCCCATCAGGTTCAGTGCGACCTGATTGCCCGCGAACGAAATGGCCGTCGGCGAAAGTCCGCTAACATTCCAACTGCTGGTGCTGGGATGCGCGACAACTGCCGTGCGAGCCGCCGAATCGGCCGAATCATTGAACACGATCGGAACTGGAGCGGCCGGCGTGTCGTCCACCGTCACTGTAATCGGACCGAGCAAGTTCTGCATGTTGCCCGCATCGCCGAATGTGAGGGCCTGGTCGGCGTCGATCCGCAGATCAAGCGGGTTCGTCGTGCGAAGGATATTTACTTTTTCACGATTGGCATCGATGACCGTATTGATCGCCGGCGTATCGTAAATGGTGATGATGTTGTTGTAGTACTCGGATTGGGAGCCGGTGAAGATCAAGTGGGTGCGATTCGGCTGATAAAGGATTTCTGGCGTTATTTGGTACGCACCACCACCTTTGCCAATCCGCCCGAATCCGTCGCCGTCCACGTCGAGCGCAAAAGGGGACGACGGAAGCGAGAAATCGACCGTCAGGGTTACCTCTTCATTCGGCCGCGCGGGATCGGGCAGCACCTTCAGCGGCAAACCAGTGAACACCGATAGGCCCGCAGGTGCATGGACGGAAACCGAAGTTGCCCCGTAAACCGTGGCAGGTGCGATATAGCCAGTCGGTGGACTGGTCGTGCGGTACACGTCGACCGTGGATCCAGCTCCAGCGTAGATCCGCAAGTCAGGGGCACCACCCGATAGTGTGTAGTGCGTGCCGGCGGCGCCCCGGAAATCAATCTGCGAGGGCAGACTGTAGTACCATTGGATCCAACCGGGGGACAGGCCCTGCAATTGCGTATTAAAATCCACGAACGCAAATTCCGCGTCCCGTCCGGCGATGTCCGAGTGGTTATCGATCACAACACCATTGGTTGCGATGAAATTCCCGAAATTGATGTTGCCGCCAATGTCTTGCAAATCGCCGTCACCGATCTGGAGCGAATCGCACTGGAATTTGTTCCGCGGGTCCGATCCGCCGCTAAAAAGGTTGATTGATCGCCCGAGTGACAGAGTGCCCGTGGTTTTCGCGATGTTGACGGCGCCTGCCGTCACGCCATCCACCGTGTTGATCGCCGTCGTCACTCCGGCTGGCGTGTCCAGGATCGACACCGAACTCATCGCATAATGGGGCAAACCGATATTCAGGCCGGGATAGGACGTCGAAAAGCTCGAGTAGTCGGTAAGATTCGAAAAGTTGACGACACCGCCGGTCAGGCCCGTCAGCTGAGTTCCGCTCAGCGTCACCCCCCGCGGCGTGAGCACCGGAGCACTGGCTGAAATCGTAGGCGCAACCCGTAGCGAAACATTCGAGACCGTGACATCGCCTGTGATCAGATTGTAAATATCACCATTGCTATTCTGCGGGGTGAGCGTGACGTACGTTGGTTTGCCACTGCCGCGAATCTCGAGCGGCCCAGACGATCCATAGACAACAATTTGGTCGTTCGGGTTATTTGCCGGCGCCGAGGTGTTGCCCACATAGTGCAACGATGCAGTTGTGTTGCGATTGTCGATCAGAATGCCGCGACCGAAGCCGCCATTGAAACCATACGACGGGGCGTAGGCAAAGAAATCGGTGTTGGCGCCGAAATCGAGCTTGTTGCCGATGACGGTCGAGGGATAGCTGAAAGAGTACCCCCACTGGAAAGCCGTCCGAGCGGCGTTATCAGGGTCGGCCTGAATCGACGCGCTGTAGCTAAAATTCGTTGGCAGTGACTCGAGGTGCGAGGCGTCGTAAACGAACGTGCCGCGCCCGGCGCCGGTGTAGTCATACGAGATCAACGTGTAGTACGACGGATTGGGATACGACCCCGAGAAATTAGCGACATTCGACACGTCGCCGACGACGGTTACCGAGCCATCGGCGTTAAGCCGTTGTCCGACATACAACCCGAGATTGCCGGTGACTGTCAAGTGTCGGTTTTTCTGCATACCCATCACGTAGATGCCGGGCGACACAAAGCCTTCAATGGCGGGCGCGAAATTTCGAATCGTGAGCGACGATACGCTGTCAGGCGTTCCCTCGACGGCGAATCGGTCGAGCGGGCTGCCGGTCAATGTAAGGCTATTGCGCAGATTGGTGACCGTGAGAGTCGGCAGGCCGCCCGACGCGGAAGTCCATGTGATGCCGTTCGCGGCGGTCATTCCGATGATGTTCGGCACGGTTCCGTTGCGGTCATCGACTTCTAGTTCCGCCAGATTTACCGACACATTGCCGTTGAGATTGGCGAGAATGCCGGCGCCAACATTGACTTTGGTCAGCGGATATGGGCCGACGATCGTATATTGCACTGTTGAGTAAGGCAGATTCCCATTATTGGTGTAATAGGTGAAGTCGGTATTTCCGCCGTCGATTGCCACCGACAGTTCGGGATTGACGTTTGAGAGGATAATATTGCTCTGGCCGAACGCGATCCGCATGTAGTCATAGGGCGTGCCCCAAGTCCAAAACCCGTTGAAATATGCCGACTGAGTGACCGCTCCCGAATGGAACGTATCATGCTCCAGCCGCTGGACGTAATCGTAATCGGGCGGCTGGACATTGAATTGAAAGTTGCCTCGCAATTGAGATGCGTCCAGTTGCACTTCGTTATTCACGGCGACCGGATTGGGATCGATCGTCCATTGTCTTACAGTGCCGGGAAAGTCCTCGTGGAGCAACGTACGAACACCATCGATGTTTTCGTAATGGTAGTACGTCGCGGTAACGCTGGCGTCACTATGCGGCAGGACAATTCCATACGGCTGGCGGACAAAAGGATTTGGCGCATTACCATGCCCCATTCCCGGAGCATAATAGGTGTCCCACGACGCCGCATCGACATTCATGAACATGAAGAATCCCGGCCGCGCCCCCGACACCCAGCTCATCAAGTAGCGTGGATCAGTAGAGAATTCCCACCAATAGTCCGGGTTGCCATGAAGTTGGAAGTCGTTCGTGATGGATGGAGTCATCACCACATTGGTGGGCACCGTCACCGAGAGGCTGTCCTGCGGCATGGCGCCGAGCACATACACGTCATTGTGCATGTCGAGCAGCGAGTCGTACTGGCCAAGCGGCGTCAATGTCGTCTCGCCGTAGGTCGACGCGATGTTGATGTTATTCGGCGACATGGGGTTCGTTCCCGCTAGCCGCGCCCTGCCATCAAAATAAAACGTGCCGGGCAAACCTTGGAGGCCAGCCGCTACATTCGCGCCAGGCATGTACACGTAGACCGTGTCGGTTTCGCGGTAATCGTAAAGTTTTACCAACAGTCCGACGGTCTGGTTTTCAACCTCCATGTGGGTTCGGTCCATCGACCCAGGGGACGGAATGACCGTATCAATGCTGTAGTTCGCGCCGGGCGGATCCAAATCGCCATCGAGCACGAAATGGCTGGGTGCGTTTCCGTCGAATTGTGGTAATGACGGTTCTCCTTTGAAATACAGCGAGATGGTGGCCTGGATATTTGCGAGCCGTTTCAGCCGCTCGACTGTGCTGTCGTTGTGAATTCGCTGCCCGGCGAAGACCGAAAAATTACCGATCAACGCGAGCGGCACCGTCCACGCAGCGATGTACACCATATCCTGCACCGCTGACGACACGTTGTGCATCGTCAAGTTGGTGATGTTCGCTGGCACCGCATCGAGCTGGAACTTATCCCCCGCGCCGGCGAAAACCTCCATCGGGCCCCACAATCCGTTGAAGCTCAACTTCGGGAACACGCCAGCCAACGTGGGAATGGTCCAGCCGCCGAACATAGACGCGTTGGTCGTAATGATGCTGCCAATCGCAGCCGCGGAATTGTCGACCGAAAGTCGCACATTCGACGCGTAAACATCGTGCTGAATGAGCGCCAGTTGACCGGTGCCAAACATCAAATCGGTCGTCGTGTTTTGCCCATAAATGTAAGCGTTTGTATCCGCGGCGGCTTTGCTGAACGCGAGATGGTCGATGGCCGACTCGTCGCCCAGCATGTACAGCTTGAATTGGCCGTGCAACGACGAGGCATCGACGCTCATCGTATTTTCACCGCTCTCCGCGGCTTCAACGTGCAGGCTCAGGCTGTCGAGCGCCGTACTGCCCAAGATCTTGAAGCTGGCATGGCTGGTCATCGTCAAGAGAACATAGCCGGCATCGTTCAACATCGTGATGGTCGGGTTGTCGCGAGACGCCAGCGTAATGCTGATGACGTCGGCCTGACCGGCGTTGCGCGCCGAAGTGTCCAGAATGAAATGGCCGGAGGTGAACGCCAGCGGATCGAAGTCGAGTGTGCCGCCGTGATGGCGAAGCGTCATCGTATCGTTGCCGCCGAAACCGAGCATGAGCGCCGTCAAGCCGGTCGTGCTGTTGGCGATCGTAGCGCCATGCTCGGTGATCGTGACTCCGGCATTTTGTGGATCTTCATATTCATGGACGAAATCGTGCAACGCGACCGTCGCCGGGGCGTTGCCGATGCGGGTATCCAGATCGATAGTTCGCGTGGTGGTAAACGCTGCGACGATGTTCAGCGTCAGGTCCTGTACGCCAACCGCCGCCAGATCGCCGAGCGTAAAGTTGGTGTTGCTGTCCTGGGCGCTGACGAACACGTCGTTGACGTTGCTGATCGATAGATGAACAGCCGGATCTTCGAGTGTATTTTGAATGCCGACGTCGATCGCACCTTCCAAGGGAACTGCGCTGATGGCGACCGTTTCAGGATTGCCGAGAATTTGAAGGGTGTTGTCCGGATTCGTGCCGCCGCTAACCACGGCGTTTTGCAGGATCGGCGCTTCGACGACGATCGTGTTGTGTCCGCCGCCGCCGTTGACGTTGTTCGAGCCGCTGCCGAGAACGATCGTATCGTCGCCGTCGCCGCCGACAAGTACATTCGCGCCGCCACCACCCGTGAGATCACTAGCCAGCACGCCGCCGTGAAGCTCGGCATCACCGATACCGCGGTAACTGAGCGTTGCTTCTCCCTGGCCGCCGACGAAGTAGGCGCTGGAGGTAACGCCGGGCAGCACGTTGATGACGAGCGTACCGACGCCATCGGTCGCTTCGATGCTGCGGACATTCTTGATCGTTTGCGTGACGCCGAACGCGCTGATCTTGATGTCTTCGCCGCCGGCCGGATTGTCGGCAAGATGGCGAATCGTGAACGATTCATCGCCGTCGATCTGGTCCAAACCGAAACCCGTGCGCAGATGTGCGTTTTGACCGAGATACAACGTAATATGTCCGTTGGCGTCTGGCTGCGAGGCGAGCACGGGTGGCGTGGGATCGGCGAACTGGAGAATCACTTCGTTGGCGATGTCGAACCGCTTTTTGATGCCGATGAATTTGCCGAAGATTTCCGTGCCTATTTGGACTTCCACTCCCAGGCCGGCATCGACCGAGCCAGCCAGGACGAACGCGCGGTCGTTGTCGAATTCACTGATGCGCAGTTTGCCATCTTCATTGGGATCGATGATTTGCACGGAGACGGGGTCGGCGCCGTGGTTCGGCGTTGAGAGGCCGCCGATGATCTTGGCGCCGAAGATTCCGTTCGAGCCGCCGGCTACCGCGCCTATCGCACCGGCCACGCGCACATAGGAGTCGCTTTTGATGTAAAAACCGTCGGTAATGTCGCTGAAAATATCGTCGAAATTGCCATCCGCAATATGGTTGATCAATTCGCGCACGCCGAACGTGTCGTAAGCGAATTTCAGGTGTGCCTGCAGACTGGCTTCGCCGATGAAGTTGATGCCTTGACCGAATATCGACAAGCCGCTGGCGCGCGATCCCTCGAGACTGATATCCGCATCGGCCTTGAAATAGAACAGGTCAGCATCGCGGCCAAGAAGCATGCTGAAAACCACCCCGGCAGGATCGTCCAGGATCGGAAACGCGATCTCGAAACCATTGTTGGGAACCGCGACAAGTCCGTTGAGCGTGTCTTTGACTTCAGGGCTGACATCCAGGCCGTTCACGAAATCGTGATACGATTGCGCCGCCGCTTGAACATTCGCGGCCGCGAACGAGGTGAGGCTGCCTAGATCGAGGTTCGAGAGGTCGCCGGCGATCGCCGCCGAACGCAAATCGCCGTTTTCGGAACTATCCAAATCGAAACCGCCGAGCGGCATCGAAATATTTGGCCCGAGGGCAAGGCTATCGATCCTGTCCAGAACGCTGACAACTTTCAGCACGAGATCGGCCAGCGGGCCGGCGCCAACCACTTGTGATGCCAGGCTCGCCAAGTCGCCAACGGTGATGGAGCCAGCCCCGGCCGCCTTGCTTAAGTCCGTCATGCCCGGCACTTCGGTCGTCAGAAAATTGACGACTGGCTTGAGCGGATCAGTAGCATTTTTGATGTCGTGCAACACGGGGCTCAAGACATTGGATATGAACTTTCCAAAATTGAGCGAAACATTGTCGAACGAAACGGTCGGCGCTCCGAAACTCGGCGCGGAACTAGACAAGCCCCAGTGCAAATGAAAGTCGGTGCTGATGCCTGGAAAATCGTCACCCGTGCCGGCAAACGAGCCCGTAAGCCGCAAGTTGGCGTCGGCGCTGCCGTCGAGCTTGATGGTCGGTGTGTTGACCAGACTGCTGACGAGCGCGGTCACGTAGAGGCCGTTGGGGCTACCGCTGAGCGGTGCGGCAGTGCCCGAAACGAAGCCGAACGTGGCGTTCGCATGGAAACCTGCCGATGGCGTGGCAGATACGAAAATCGCGAGCGGGTTGTTGTAGTCAACGATCGGATGGTTCGCATCGGGGGCGGTCGCGCCATTGATGTTCGCGCCGCTGCTGCTGTTAATGAAGACACTTTCATTGCTCGTGTTGATTGTGAACTTCAAGTTGAGCGCGAAGCCAACCGAAACGTCGAGCGTTCCGGCCGCCGAGATACTGATTGGCAACGAAGGCAAGCCGGTATCGAAGCTGACGGACGTGTCAGCGGATACAATCGAATGTTGCAATAGCATCTCGACCGTGGTGCTGCTGCCACTGGTCTGCACAGTTATGCTGGTGCCTCCCAGGAAATCGCTCAGATGCGACGTGAGAGACGACTGAATTTCCGCTTCGGTCGGCGTAGCGCTAGTACCGAGATCCGCGATGCCCTGCTTCAACTCTTGACTGAATTGACTAACGAACTGCGCGGCATTGCCCAGTTTATTGCCGACGAGTGGAACCTGCGAAGTCAGGCCAGTTTGAGCCGTGTTAAGGGCCGTAATGATACGCCCTTGCATCGCCAATAGCTCCGTATCCAACGAATTGGCGATATGCTCATAATTGGCCGATAACAAATGGCGCTGCTCAAGCTCCTCGAACGTTGCGCGACGATAACGTAAATCAGGAGTGGCCCTTCGCCGGCGTGGGCGACGGCGCGATTTTTTGCCAAGAACGTGAGCCCAACCTGGGATTAATTGCAACATGCCATTTCCCCAAACCTGCCCGAACGCCATCCAGCGGCGATCGGGTCGGCCTCGGCCTGGGAGTTCATGACGGAGGTTCCGGCGATGAAGATCCTCAGGCGGTAAAATCCGTGCTTTTTGTCGGCGTCCAACCAAACAGGGCGGCCTCGGTCATAAACAGGCCGCCGCTTTAGCCAAATCCGGCAAAATCACCTAAAAAGAGTTCCGATAAATTAAAACTGTCGCGATAGGCGGGTTGGGGACATAAAATCGCAGGAAATCACTGATTTTTTATCTTTTCTGTCGAAAAATCGCTCTTTTGTCCGAAATACGAGATCCCATCCAAGCTGATCGCATCGAGACGAGACTATTAAATTAAGTGAGGCCTTCCGGGAATTCGGGGCGCCACCCTACGCCGTTAACCTTTTCAAAAGAGACTCACGCAAAGGCGCTAAGGCGCAAAGAGATAAGAATGGATGGAACCATGAAGGACACCAAGAAATTTCGAAGAAGCGGTGAAAAGGCTCTACTCCTTTCTCCTGCTTGGTGATCTTGGTGTTCTTCGTGGTAAATGCATTTCGTATCCTTTGCGTCTTAGCGCCTTTGCGTGAGCTTTTTAAGTTCTGGCCACGAAAAACGCCAAGAGTCACTCAAGGCATCTGCTTTTCGTGTTTTTTGTGATTTTCGTGGCTATTGAAAAGGTGAACGGCGTAGGCTGCCACCCATTCGTTCGAATTTATGCCCCCCCTCAATTACTAGGAGGGCATAGCCGGCACCGCTATGCGGTCCCGGGCTCACGCCAGACGAGCTTTCCCCACAATCCAGTGACTATTTTTTCCACCTTTTATTTAGCCATTTCGTCGCGGTCGAATCTAGATCGACCCACTATGATAAGACCTATGGGTGACGAAGGATTGCAGGAAGAACAGCTACCGACTCTGGTTGAGCGGGCCGCTCAGGGAAATGACCAGGCTTGGCAACAGTTAATGAGCGACCACTGGGCCCGGCTGCGTCGAATGGTCGCATTGCGAATGGACCCGCGGCTGCAAGGACGCATCGATCCTTCAGACGTGGTGCAAGAGTCGTATATCGACGCCGCCCGGCGGTTGCCCGAGTATGCCAAGAATCCGACGATGCCGTTCTTTGTCTGGCTACGCTGGTTGACTGGCCAGCGACTGATGGAACAGCATCGGCGCCACCTGGGCGCCCAGGCCCGCGATGCCAGTCGCGAGGTTTCGCTCTACCACGGCGCGTTTCCCGAAGCAACGGCCGCGGATTTGGCCGCGAACGTGCTTGGCGAGCTCAGCACGCCTAGCAAGGCCGTGATTCGGGTCGAACAGATCAAACGCCTCCAAGAGGCGCTGGAGTCGCTCGAGCCGATCGATCGAGAAATTCTCGTCCTCCGTCACTTTGAGCAACTTTCGAACGGCGAAGCGGCCCAAGTGCTCGATCTCGACAAGTCGACCGCAAGCAAACGATACACCCGCGCGCTCGTGCGGCTCAAAGGCGTGCTCACCGCGATGCCCGGCGGTTCCGAGGACCTCGCATTATGAACGACCGTGCAAGCGATGATCCGGATGCCGTCGAGCAAGTGACCGATGCGTTCATCGCCGAGCTTCGAACTGGCCAGCGGCCAAGCGTATCGGACTACCTACGCCGTCATCCGACGATCGCCGGGCAACTTTCGGAGATATTGCCGGCTATCGCGCTACTCGAACAGCACGCGGCGGTCTGCCAGATGAACAACGCTCAGCAACGGCAATCGACGCTGCCAAACCAACAAGAGGTCGGTGAATTTACGATCCTCCGCGAGATTGGCCGCGGCGGCATGGGCGTTGTCTACGAGGCCATGCAGAAATCGCTGGGGCGGCACGTGGCGCTCAAGGTGCTCTCTCTGCCCACGCTGCTCAACGCGAAGCATCTCGAACGGTTTCGCTTCGAGGCCCGGGCCGCGGCCCGTTTGCAACATCGGCACATCGTGCCTGTCTTTGGCGTCGGCGAGTTCGACGGGCTGCACTATTACGCGATGCAATTCATTCAGGGAAAGAGCTTACACGAAGTATTGCACGCGCTGCGACATACGAATCGGCCAGCCTCGTCCAATGGCGACGAACCGCCACACGACGAGCTCACAAACGCCGTCGTGTCGACGCTTTTGCCGAATGCGTTGCCGTCATCGGCCAACGAAGGCAAGCCTCAAGCGTTGTCCGGAATTCACAAATCGCGGGAGTTTTATCGCAACGTCGCCCGACTCGGCCTGCAAGCAGCCGAGGCCTTGGCGTATGCGCACGGCGAAGGCGTGCTCCATCGCGATATCAAGCCCTCTAACTTGCTGCTCGACGCGAGCGGCAACGTTTGGGTGACTGACTTCGGCCTCGCCAAAACCGAGGGGACCGAGGACCTCACCGAAACCGGCGACTTCGTCGGCACGCTACGTTATATGTCGCCCGAGCGCTTGGAGGGCGCGCTGGATCGCCGTAGCGATATCTACAGCCTCGGCGCGACTCTCTACGAGATGCTGACGCTGCAAACCTTTTTCGAAACACATAGCCACGCGCGGCTGGTCGATCTGATCCTGCACGAATCGCCACCCACCCCCTCGAAGCTCGAACGATCGGTTCCGGCC
>CAZGMU010000026.1:0-3697 GCA_964526975.1 uncultured Planctomycetaceae bacterium | reverse complement strand
AATCGCGAAGGAGCCCGCGGCCCGCTATCGCACCGCGGAGGAAATGGCCGAGGACCTGCGCCGGTTTCTGGCCGACAGGCCGATCCTGTCGCGGAGGCCATCGGCGCGCGAGCAGTTCGTGCGCTGGTGCCGGCGCAATCCGCTGGTGACCACGCTGGCCACGGCAATCGCCCTGTTATTAGTCTCGGCGGTGGTGATTCTCACCCACAGCAACGCCCGCATTCGGAATGAATCGGCAGCCAAAGACCAGGCTCTGATCTCCGCCCGAAACACCGTGCATCAACTCTTGGATCGAGTCGCCAACGATAAACTCGCCAACATTCCGATGAGCCACCCACTTCGGGTTGGCTTATTGGAAGACGCCTTGAAATCGTACGAGGGCCTGCTGGCGCTGGGAGACGAGGACCCAATCGTTCGCCTGCAAATGGCCGATGTGCTGCATTCGATCGCCGGTCTGCAGCGTGAGCTGGATCGCAACACCGAGGCGGAAGCGGCGCTCGAGCGGAGCGCGGCCCTTTACGAGAAGCTGATCGATGTCGACCCCAAGCCGCCGGCTATTCGCGAGGAGCTCGGGATCGCGCAGATGGATCTGGCTTATACGTGGCAGTTTGACACCCGCTCGCCGAATCACAAAACGTTTCCAGTCGAAGCTCAGTATCGCAAAGCGCTGGCCACTTTCGCCGCGGTCGAGCGCGACTTCCCACAGCAGCGGCAACCGGTAACGCTCTGCTTGCGCTCGCTGGCCGACTTTTCTTTCCGCCGGGGCGACCAGCAAGAGGCCGAGCAGCTTTGGCAACAAGCTATTTCGCGTGGAGAAGCTTACCTTGAGCAACGGCCCACGCATACCCAGGTCCAGAGCGATCTCTGTTGGGCGTGCGTCGAATACTACGAGAGGATTCTGGGGAAAGCGCCCGACCGGGCCAAGGAAGCCAATGCCCTGTTAGCCAAGGGAGTGAAACATGCCGAGCTGATGCGAAGTCGGGACCCGGAATCGGTCCAAGCGATCGACGCTCTCGCCGCCCTTCATTTTCGCCAGGCGCTGGCGTACTGCCATTCCGATCGCACCGACGAAGCGATCCCGATCTTTCGCAATGCTGTTAGCGAAATCGAGATGCTTTGCGAGTCGGTTCCCTGGAACAACGACTATTGGAACACGGCCCAGTGGTTTCACCTGGAATCGCTTCGTAAATTGCAGGCGGCCCATCGCGACCAGGAAATCGACGCGATGATCGAGCAAACCGCCCACTGGCTGCGGCGCATGGGCCCGAAGGTTGCCGATAGCCCACTTTCGCAACAGCGATGGACGCAAACGCGAACCGCTTTGGCCACTCTGCTTCGCACGATCGGCCGCGAACACGAGGCGGATCATCTGGCTGGCGTGGAAAAATGATGCTTGGAACGGCTCAAGATAACTTCGGCGGGGGGGATTTACCACGGAGGCACGGAGGACACAGAGAAGAGATCGAGGACGATAGGAATACTAATCTTCACTAATTTCCACTAATATCAACTATCAAAGAAGAGACTACCTTCCTTCTCATTCTTGATTCTGATTGATTAGCGTAGATCAGTGATGATTAGTGTTCCTCTTCCTTTACTTCCGTCTTCTCCGTGCCCTCCGTGTCTCCGTGGTTATTCCGAAAATCGGGAAGTTATTATTGAGTCGTTCTTAAGGCGCTGAGGACAGAAATTCATTTACCACGAAGTACACGACGATCGCGAAGAGGAAAGGATGAATGAGCAGGTCTTTTTTGCAGCCATTTTCAAAATTCTTCGTGCCTTCGTATCCTTTGTGGTTTATCAATTCTTATCTTTGCGCCTTCGCGCCTTTGCGTGAGACCTTTTCAAGTTAACGGCGTAAGGTGTACCCGGTGTAGCGTCTGGGCTTGCTGGTATTGGTCGGCGTGGCCGCCGACGCTAAGTGTATTGCTGTTGAAGTCCATTCTACGCATAAAGTTTCTGCCAACGAAAATGCCCCGATCGACCTCAAGAACTGGGATCGATCGGGGCAACTGAAAATCAGCTTTCACTCTCGCTGGCCTTACTTGCGTCGACGCAAGCCGCAGCAGAGCGACCCCATGACAAGCAGCAGCAGCGAGCTCGGCTCGGGGACGGCAGTGGCGCTGAAGCGGACATTGTCGATGGCGATGCCTTGGAAGTTGGTGGGGGAGCCGGGGAGCTGATCCCGCCAACGGATCCACAGCTCGGCGCCGGGCGCCCAATTGATACCGGTGACCGTGTGGGTAATGTCACGAACACTGTTTGCGGCGTCGTTACCGTCGAGAACTGCGCTCGTTGAACCATTTTGGGGCGCCAGGAAGGCTCTTTTAGACAAATCTGGATCATTAAAGGCGAACCCGCCGTACGAGCCGGTGTAGAATCCGACGCCGGTGGTAGACGATTGCCAGTCGGCATCCGTCGCGCCGAGGCTCCACTGGAGATCGAAGCCGTTCGCGCCCGCGTTGCCGCGATCGCGATACTGTTCGCCATCGTAGGTGATGGTGAAACTATCGAGGGTTTTGCCTGTGTCGTTGATCAACTGCAGGCCGATGTAGGTGCGCCCGTTTGGGTTGCCGTTGAGCGCGTCGGAGGAGAGAATGCCCAATGCCTTCTCAACAATGTCTGGGGAGGTCGTAGTAGCACCTTTGGTGAAAACATAAAAGGCCGCCGAGGGCGTGGCTGGAGAGGCGTTTCCGTATCGGACCTGCGCGTGTCCGCTGACACCAGCGTTGGCAGCAAGGGCCGCGTTATGGTACAGATACCAACCCTTGATGCCGAGATTGGTGGCATCGAAGTCGGTGTCGTCTTTCCAGCCGCCAGGAAACGGCGCGTTTCCGTTCGAGATAACAGCGGCGTTGTTGAACTGAATCGGCCTCGCTACTTCCGTAGGTACCCCGTCTACATCCTTGATCATAGTGGGGTTATATGGGTTTACGCCGTCCGGCAAGCCGTCAAAGTTTTGGCTATAGAGCGACCCGGCGGTCGAGTAGAGTACCGCCGCCGAGGCGTTGCCCGCGGCGCCGATGGCGGCCGCGATGGCAAGAATTACTGCATTTCCCATTACCGCGCGCGAAAAAATTCGCCGTGGTGCGTTCATCATGTTGTTCAACATTAGCGACTCCCAGGTGATAAAAAGTGACAAGCAACTCAACTACGAACGTGTTTTAGAACTCTTGCTCTCTCTGGAAACGAGGATAGACAAGGAAAGAAAAGCACGGTTGATCGAACCCTCCCTAACCCCTCCCTACAAGGGAGGGGAATTTAAAAACACGTTCCACGAAACAACTCCATCATAACTCCCGATTTCAGAATAACCACGGAAATACAGAGAAGGATGACTAGCGGCGATTTCCTAATGACTAAGTTTCTAATGACTAATTCCCAATGTTGATGGTTCCGATTCGTCATTCGTCATTCAATTCTTCTCTCCGTGTCTCCGTGGTGGATCCTATTTTCTGAAAAGCGTGTGTATTGTTTTGTATTGTTTTATTGCTCGGTCGTGACGTCTCCGCCGTGGGTCGTGGAAAGGGCCTGCCACGTTTGCACGGCGATCGAGTCGGTATAGAAGGCAACGGAGCCGTCGGCCATGAGTGAATTCACGCCGCCGGGGTGGTGGCTGCGTGAAGTCAAACGGTTTCCACCGTCGCCGGCGCTTTGGCAAGGGTGGTTGGGCGGGTCGGAGTTGCAATTTCCCGAA
>CAZGMU010000025.1:17785-22658 GCA_964526975.1 uncultured Planctomycetaceae bacterium | reverse complement strand
GCAAGACGATGCCGATGTTCGACCGGTATTCTTCCACTGGGAACGAGCGAATATCGTTGCCGTCGACCGCAATCGAACCAGCAGCGACGTCGTAGAAACGGCAGATCAGATTCACCAACGTGCTCTTGCCCGAACCACTCGGCCCGACAAGACCGATCATCTCGCCTGGTTCGATGGCGAGACTGACATCGCGAATCACGGTGCGACTACCGTACTTGAACGACACGTTGCGCAACTCGATCTTGCCGTGAACGCGCCCCGGATGAACCGGCTTCACTGGATCGGCGACCGTGGCGCGACGATCAAGGATTTCGAAAATGCGATGGGTCGAGGCGGCTGCCCGTTGAGTCGACGCGAGAAAGCGGCTCATCGATTCGAGGCGAATATAGAGCCGACTCATGTAAGCCGTGAAACCAACGAGAATACCGACAGAAATCTCCGGACGATGCAACACGCACCACGCACCATAGCCCCAGATCACCAGCATGCCGCAGTCGGTCAGCAGCGTCACCGTGGGGCCGAAGAATGACCAGAGGATATTTACGCGGACGTTCGCGTCGAACACATGCTGATTCCGCCGCGCGAATCGTTCGATCTCCCGTTTTTCCTGGGCAAACGCTTTCACCACGCGGATACCCGGGATCGTATCGGCCAGCACGTTGACCATTTCCGACCAGGCCGCCCGCGTCCGAGCGAAGCCGTGCCGCAGCCGAATGCGAACTTTCTGCGCCATCCAGGCGATGATCGGAAATGGCAATAGCGTCACCAATGCCATGGTGGGGTCGATCGAGAACAAAATGATCGCGGTCATCACGATCATGAGAACGTCGGTGCAGAAATCGAGCAGGCTCACCGAGAGGAACGTGCAGATTCGATCGGTGTCGCTGCCGATGCGCGAGATCAAATCGCCGGTTCGTTTTCCGCCGAAGAATTCGAGCGACAGGCGTTGGAGGTGCGAATAGGTCGTGTTGCGTAGATCAGCACTCACCTGCTCGCTCACGCGGGCCAGGATAAATGTCTTCGCCCAACTCAGTGCCCAGGCCAAGAGCGCGGCGCCAAACAGTGCGGCAAGGTACCAGGGCACCACACTGAAATCGACCGGCAGGCCGTTTTGGCGCGGAATCAATACGTTGTTCAGGAATGGAATCGTAATGTAGGGCGGAACGAGTCCTGCGGCCGTACTCGCGAGCGTGAGCAGAAAGCCGAGCATGATCATCGCCATGTGGGGCTTGGCAAATCGACCCAAGCGCCACAATGAGCGAACGGGCGGCGGCGCCGCCGTGGGCGAGCACGCTTCACACACCGTTTGAGGCGGCTCGAGCTTGGCTCCGCACGACGGACAGATCGTCGCCTCGAGTGCAGCGGCGGGCTTTGTCTTTTTCTTGCCCGCTTCGTTTGCTGCGAGCTCTTGGAACGCTTGGACGAACGGCAAAGCGCTCGCCGACTTGGCCATGGTGTATTGCCAGGCCGCTTCGAGCGCAGTCGGCCCCAGGAGCTCCATCACCCCAAGCCCCGCGGACTCGCGAGTCCGTAGATTCGTCACATCTTTCAGGGACCACGACTTCCATTTATTCGGCGTAGCCGCTGGCCCCGCCGATTTACGCCGGGTGACATCGACCAGTGATAGCAAGCGGTGGTCGGTGAGTACGACCAAACCATCGGCAAAGTCGAGCTGACCATCCAAGTCGGGCTCGAAGAAGGCAACTAGCCGCTCCCCCGGTTCCAACTGCGAATCCAACTGACCGTGCCAATTTGGCGGAAGGGGGATGGTATCGGTCCTAGTGATCTTGCCGGTCACCGTTTGGCGGCTCCATGCCTAAACTGAATCGCCGTATTACTTTATGGCTCTCCGCGACATATGTCCGGAGCTGACGTAACTATAATTGTATCAGCCAGGTGATTGCCATGGCGATGTTCGGTCGAAAAATAGGAATTAATCACGCGATGCGAGGGGGCTTGTTTAAGCCCCAGCTGCTAGCTCTATAATTGCCAGCTAGCATAGCTTCTGCTGACTACACAAACTGCCTAAAGAACCATTGAACCCGTGATGCGTAAATCAGTTTGTGGGACGGTCATCTGGATGCTGGTGAGGGGGAACTCCGTTAACGCTTAACGCTCGCCAGCTAAAAATATGACGCGAAGGTTGGTGCGTCATTCTCCCCGTCCGTTACAAGAAAAGAGGCAACGGGCATTTTTATGCGAATTCTCAAGGTTCACAAATTACGTGGTCCCAACATCTGGGCCAACTTTCCGGTCCTCGAAGCCTGGGTCGACCTCGAAGAGTTGAAAGACACTTCGTCGGAAATGATCGAGGGCTTCAACGAGCGCTTGATGGGCTGGCTGCCCTCGATGATCGAGCACCGCTGCAGCGAAGGCGTGCGCGGAGGGTTCTTCGAGCGACTGCGGCGTGGCACGTGGATGGGACACATCCTCGAGCACACCACGCTCGAGTTGCAAACGCTCGCGGGTACCGAAGTGGGCTTCGGCCGCGCGAGAGAGAGCAGCGTCGAGGGAATCTACAAAGTCGCGATCGAGTATCTGGATGAAACGGTTGCGATGGCGGCGCTCAACACCGCGTTCGAGTTGCTGCAAGCGGTGATTCACAATCGTCCGTTCGATGTGAAGGCCGAGGTCGAAAAATTGCGCGAGCTGGTGCAGGAAGTTTGCCTGGGCCCGAGCACGGCGGCAATTGTCGACGCGGCTAAGGAACAGGGCATTCCGTGCATCCGGCTGAATCAAGACAGCCTTGTGCAATTGGGCTACGGCTCGCGGATGCGCCGCATTTGCGCCGCCGAAACCGATCGTACGAGCGCCATCGCGGAGTCGATCGCGTCGAACAAGGATTTGACCCGCAAGCTGTTGAAATCGGCGGGCGTGCCGGTTCCGCAAGGGTACATCGTGAACGACGTGGAAGATGCCGTAAGCACGGCCGAGCATCTCGGCTGGCCGGTCGTCGTGAAGCCGCTCGATGGCAATCATGGCCGGGGTGTCGCGACGAACTTGACCACGAAAGAGCAAGTGATCGCCGCTTTTGAGGTAGCCCTTCAAGAAGGCTCCCGTGTGGTCGTGGAAAGCTATATCGAGGGAGCCGATTACCGCCTGCTGGTTGTCGGCAATCAATTGGTGGCTGCTGCCTTGCGGGAGCCGGCCCATGTGATTGGCAACGGCCATTTGACGGTTCGCGAGCTGGTCGACGAAGTCAATCGCGACCCACGTCGCAGTGACGGGCATAGCTCTGTTTTGAGCCACATCAAGATTGACGCGACAGCGCTCGCTGTGCTTGCTGAACAGGGTTACAAACCAGAGTCGGTTCCTGCTGCCGGCACGAAGGTGCTCATTCGCCGCAATGCGAACCTGAGCACGGGTGGCACGGCAACCGACGTCACCGATTTGGTCCATCCGGAAGTCGCCCGCCGAGCGGTCGATGCGGTGCGCATGGTTGGGCTCGATATCGCCGGTATCGATATCGTGGCTAAGGACATCAGCCGGCCGCTGCGCGAGCAGAACGGCGCGGTGATCGAAGTGAACGCCGGCCCTGGCCTGCGGATGCACTTGTCGCCATCACACGGCGAGCCGCGCCCGGTCGGCCGCGCGATCGTCGACATGATGTTCCCCGAGTCGCAGAGCAGCCGCATTCCGATCATCGCGGTGACGGGCGTCAACGGCAAGACAACGACGACCCGCCTGCTCTCGCATATCGTGGCCTCGACCGGCAAGAAGATCGGCATGGCCTGCACCGACGGCGTGTACGTCGGCGGCGAGCGCATCGACGAAGGCGATTGCAGCGGGCCACAGAGCGCCCGTTCGATCCTAATGAATCCGCAGGTGGAATGCGCGGTGCTGGAAACGGCCCGCGGCGGCATTCTACGCGAGGGCCTGGGCTTCGATCTTTGCGACATCGCCGTCGTCACCAATATAGGCGAAGGCGATCACCTGGGCCAAAACGATATTCAAACGCTTGAGCAGTTGTCGAAGGTCAAACGGGCAATCGTCGAGGCGATGGCGCCGACCGGCGCGGCCGTGCTCAACGCCGAAGACCCACTGGTCGTCGATATGGCCAAATATTGCCCGGGTCGCGTGGTCTTCTTCGCAAAGAGCGGCAGCCACCCGTTGATCGCTCAGCGGCGCAGCGAAGGCGCCCGCGTGGCGTTCATTCGCGACAACGCGGTCTGCCTGGCCGAGGGTGAATACGAATTCACGCTGCTTTCGCTGGAGCGTATTCCACTGACGTTTGGCGGCCGCATCAGCTTCCAAGTGGAAAACGTGCTGGCCGCTGCCGCCGCCTGCTGGGCGCTAGGGCTGCCGGCCGAGCAAATTCGCCTGGGGTTAGAGTCTTTTTCGGCCCAAATGGATAAGGTCCCCGCGCGGTTCAATGTATTCGAGATCGCGGGCGCGACGGTAATCGTGGATTACGGCCACAACCCATCGTCGCTCACGGCGATCCTGTCGGCCATCGAATCGTTCCCGGCCCAAATGCGAACGGCTGTGTACTCGGTTGCCGGCGACCGTCGCGATTGCGACATTACTCGCCAAGGCGAGCTGTTGGGCAATGCGTTCGACCGGGTGTTGCTCTACGAAGATCACTACCTGCGTGGCCGCCCGCCGGGAGAGATCATCGGCCTCTTGCGAGCCGGCTTGGCCAACGCGCGCCGCATCAAGGAAATGAACGCCTATAACGCCTGGACGAGTGCCGCCGACGCGGCCTTGCGGCTAGTGCGACCGGGCGAGCTGCTGCTGGTCCAGGCCGACGTGGTCGACCAGGCAGTTGATTATCTGCGAGCCTTTCTCGCCAACGACCTGTCGGTGAGTGGCAACAATGCGTTGTCGGCTGCGGGCATCAAGACAAGCGTCCTGAACGTCGCCGGCTGAACTC
>CAZGMU010000025.1:0-17775 GCA_964526975.1 uncultured Planctomycetaceae bacterium | reverse complement strand
TTCAAATACTGGGTAGCGGCGTTTTTTTATTGGCGTGGATCACGACGAACGCCAAGGACCGCCGGGGCATAGGAACGAACGTCCCAGGCCTGGTACTCGCCGCCCGCAGGATCGCCTCGCAATAGGTCGAAATCGAAGGGATCTTCGGCCTCGACCAGTAAGATGCTTCCCACGGGAGCATGAACGCGGATGCGGTTGATCAGGTCCAGCATTTCCACCTCTCGATCGCGGAAAAACACGTAAGGCGGGCTACAAAACACCAGCCACGGCACCCCGTCGGCCGCCGCGGCTTCCAAATCTCGCTTGGCCCACACGAATGCGCTCGTTACGCACAGCGTGGTGCGGTCTTCGACTCCCAACGCGCGAATATTGGCCTCGACCACGCGCGACGAGGGAACGTGCTTCTCGATGAACGTCGCGCGGGCCGCTCCGCGGCTTAGCGCCTCCAGCCCCAACGCTCCCGTGCCGGCGAACAGGTCGATCGCATGCCGCCCGCCACACTCGGTGCCGATCAAGTTGAACAGCGACTCACGCGTGCGATGCTTCATCGGCCGCACGGTGGGGTCGCCGTGGTAATCGAGCCGGCGTCCGCGAAACGTGCCGCCGATGATATGGACCTCGGCGTCGCGGGGCTCCAACCCGTTGGTTGCCCCTTTCCCTGCACCTTTATTCTTGTTCTTGGGAGCCACCGCAGCGATTCACCTTATCTTTATCGATCGAAGGAGCTTTAGAGCAAATTCCCATCATGTAGCCACAGGGACACAGAGCTCACGGAGAGTGTATAGAAAACGGGCTCGCTTTATTAACCATCTGTGGTCTCTGCGGCTATTTAGTACGGTGGATTGCTCCGAGTGAGAGCCCAATCGGCCTTTGCTGCGTAGTATCAGCATACCTGCTGGCCGCACCGATCGGCCTTGTGTTATCGTGTGTTTCCGCAATCCCGTCCAGAAGCGATCGCCCCAGAGGATAGAACATGACCGGCAAACTTGGGTTTCTGTGCGTCTTAGCCGTCTCTTTTGCTTGTGCCCTTCCCTTCGCAGCCGCGGAGGAAAAGGCACCGGAAGCTAAAGTAGACGCCCCCCAGGAAGAAAAGAACACCGCGCAGCCCAACCTCGAGGCCCAAGCGGCGAAGGTCGCTTTTGCCGCTAAATTTGCCGAGTATAAGACCGCGATTGCCGAAATCGAAAAGCTGCAAGCCGAGTTCCAAACGGCCGACGCCGCCAAGCGTGCCAAGCTGAACACCACCATGGCAGCCCAGGTCGCCCATGCCCAATCGCTCGTCAACGCCATGATCGAAGCTGGCGAAACGGCCTACCGCGCCGCGCCGAACCAAGACCCTGAAATCGCCAAATTCCTGTTCACGGTCGCCGAGTATTACACCATTGGCCGGCAGGTAGGACCCGGTGCACCATCGCCTCGCAATCCGGACGACCTCTTCTTCCCAATCGACGGCGGCGGGCAATACGAGCGCGCCCTCCCGATCATCAAGTTGCTGATCGACCACGGCGCCCCACAGAAGGAGCTATACGTCTACGGCTTCCTGAGTGCGTTTATGACCAATGACTACGATCTGGCCCAAACCTACATGACGAAGGTCAAGGAAACCAACGCGCTCCAAAGCATTACCGACATCGCCGAACGTGGCGAAAAGTCCGAGCAGCAGGCCGGCCTGATGAAAGATGTCGTTCACCTGATGTCTGTTTGCGTCAGCAAATTCGACGAATACCGCGATCTTTGGGCCAAGGAGGCGAAAATCCGCGAAGCCGAAGCCAAAGCGGACGACCTTCCACGAGTAAAACTGACCACTACCAAGGGCGTGATCACAATCGAGCTGTTCGAGAACGAAGCACCGCAGTCGGTGGCCAACTTCCTGTCCCTCGTAAAACAAGGCTTCTACACGAACAGCCCGTTCCACCGTGTGCTACCCGGCTTTATGGCCCAGGGAGGCGCGAAGACCGACGACGGCCAAGGCGGTCCCGGCTATACGATCAAGTGCGAATGCTACCGGCCTGATTACCGCCGCCACTTCCGCGGCACCCTCAGCATGGCCCATGCCGGCCGCGACACGGGCAATTCGCAGTTCTTCCTCACGTTCGTGCCGACGCCCCACCTCAACGGCATGCACACGGCCTTCGGCCGCGTCATCGACGGAATGGAAGTCCTCGGCGACCTCCAACGCCGCTCGCCGGAACACCAGCACGACGCCCCCAAGGCCGACCGCATTCTTAAGGCGGAGGTGATCCGCGACCGGGGGCACGAGTATAAGTTCGAGAAGCTGCCGGATCGGTAGCAGATGATTAGAGCTTCGTCGGGGATTGTGGCAGTGCCTTAAACTTCGCTAGCTGCCAGAAGCGCTGAGCAGAAAACGTAAGTCTTGCGCTACAAATGAAATAACGCCCTATAGAGCAGTCGGACACGATCTGTCCGAATGGCCGAAATATCCGCTCGGGCAAAATACTCGTTTTTTTCGACACACCTCCTTGTGAAAACTGCCTTAAGTCACTAAACTTTCCTTTATTGATCCTGAATCTCAATAGCATTTTGGTTCCCTAACGGTTTTTTCACCAGGAGTATTGCTCTAATGAGTTCTTCCCGACTGTTTTCGCTCGCACTGGCTATTGTTGCCGGTGGTACTTTCCAAACCGCGTTTGCGCTCACCGTGCCTTACACAGAAGATTTTCCCTCCAACGATGCGAACTGGCGCGATGTGTCAGGAGTTGCCGGAACCGCGACCTGGGTTTCCGCAGGTGGTCCTGACGGCAGCAGCTACGTCACCGCGACCGCTAATGGTTTTGGCGGCGAAGAGGGTGACTCAGTCATTGCCTTCCGTGGACACAGCTCCTATGGCACCAGCGACGGTGCGTTTGTTGGCAACTGGCTCGATAACGGAGCCAACCGGTTTACCGCATGGGTAAAGCACGACGCACCTGAACCGCTCGACTTTTTTGTTCGGTTTGCGACTGTCAGCAATCATCCAGCCACTGCAGCCGACAAGGGGATTCTGGTTGCTCCCAATACCTGGACTCAATTGAGTTACGACATTGATCCAGCAAACATCTTTAACGCCACCACCAATCCGACTGGCTATTTAATTACAGAAGGCCCCGCTTCGTTCTTCGATTCAACATTTAAAGGCTTGGCCAACATTCAGATCGGCTACAGTGTTCCCAACGACGCATTCGGCTTGGTTAATCAAGCCTACACATTCTCCCTTGATCAACCGTCGATCTCGAATGTGCCCGAGCCTGCTAGCTGGCTGTTGGGCTTGAGCCTGGCAATGGCAGGAATCCTGCGTCGAGGTAGCCGCAAGGCTAAGTAACGAGGGTACGAAGCATCATGATGGACCGCATTCTCCGAAGCTGCATGGCATTGGCACTTTGCCTGATTACATTGGGCAGCGCCCTGCCTGCGGCTCGGGGTGCGACGGCCACATGGGCCACATCGAATCTTGACGTGTTCTTTTATAACCAAGCTGTATCGGCAGGGACGCGCTCCATGGCTCCCTCCTTTACTGGCGGCTTGACGATCGATCCAAGCACGCAGCAATTCGACCCGAGAACCGTATTGGAGCCTGCCCGATTCGGCGCCGACCTAACCGCATTCAACACTTCAACAGAGATCACACCGAGTTTGTCGCCCAGCCGGTATCAAATCAATTCGGTGACATTCAAGGCAACCTGGACCTACAATTTCGACGAAAGCACACTCTATTACACAACGACCCCGGTAACCCAGCCACAAATATTGGCCGAGGTTGCGGCGACAAGTGTTTCGACGCAGAAACCGTTCGAGCTTTACGGCGTCGGCTTCCGCAACGGCTACACGGGCTACGAATTCTCATCTCCAACTCCTGGCCCGCCACTGCTGGACGAGCTCACCAAGCCCTACCCGAGTGGCCAAGGCTATAATGCTTACCCGGTGATTGGCACCAATACGCCTGGCACTTATATCGATGTCTCGAACAGTGTCACCGGTGGCTATAGTGCCACGGAACCAACGGAATTGACCGCTCCGTTCACGCCAATTCCCTGGGCCATCGGCACCAACGATAGCCTCTCGACCGGTGACGCGATCCCGGATAACAGCACGTTCACTTTTTCGCTCGATCTAAACCAACCGGGCGTGCGCTCGTATGTCCAGCAGTCACTGGCAAATGGAGCCCTAGGATTCTTTATTTCTTCGCTCCATTCGACAGACGAATTTGGAGCTGGCGGCGGATATCCACGGTGGTACACAAAAGAAGCACAGGTTCCAGCCGGTCAGCTTCCGCAACTCGTTATCGATTACCAAATCTTGCCCGAGGGGGTGCCAGGCGATTACAACGGTAACGGCGTGGTCGATGCTGCCGACTATGTCGCTTGGCGAAAAGGCGGGCCTCTGCTGAATCAGGTTGACGATCCAAACCAGATTAACGAGCAGGACTATATCGAATGGCGGGCTCGATTTGGCAATACATCTGGAAGCGGCACAGGCAGCGTGCTCTCCGACGGAGTTTCCGTCCCCGAGCCTTCGGCGGTTTTCCTGGTACTCTGCCTGATATCGTATTTTGCGGCATGCCGACACAAGCGGAACAGATGATGAGAACGACTCGAATGGCAAACGCCCGCAATCGACGCGCGTTCACACTCGTCGAACTGCTTGTGGTGATCGCGATCATTGGCATCCTGGTAGCGATGCTCTTGCCCGCCATCCAAGCAGCCCGTGAATGCTCGCGACGCATCTCATGCACGAACAATCTAAGACAAGTGGGCCTCGCTGTTCAAAACTACCACGATGCGATGCACCATCTTCCACCTCCCAATGCCGTTATGCCTGGCATGGAATCGGCTGACAATCCATTTTACCAAGTAACAATCAGTACCCTCGGGCTCCTCTTGCCATACCTTGAGGATTCGGCTCGCTACGCTCAGTTTGATCTGAAAAAGCCCGTTGACAATCCCCAGAATTTGCAAATTGTTTCCAAGCCCCTCAATGTGTATATGTGCCCATCCATGCGGATGCCTCGGGAAATTCCCGAGACGAATTGCGGCGAACAATTGGGGCCGGGAAGTTATATGATCTCGACGCGCACCCAGTATGGAAAATGGACTTTAGATGGTGCTTTCGTAGCTCCCACTGGTACAAAACTGCCAAGTGGGAAGTTCGAGATTGCTCCCTATACATTGTCTATGAAAAATATTACTGATGGGCTGTCAAAAACCCTTCTCGTCGGCGAAATCAACTACGGACACCAAACATTCGTCTGGGAGGACTGCTCACTTATCGGAACGCCCCGTTGGGGTGATTTTTATTGGGCACACGGTTACCGTACCGAAGGCTGGGGGCATATGGGCACGAATTTGCCGACGCTGTTCAACAATTCAATGAATTATGCTCCGCCAGATGGTCGCCGTATTTTCCGAAGTGATCACCCTGGCGGCGTTCAATTCGTATACCTTGACGCGTCGGTGCACTTTATCACCAACGATTCGTCACCGGACGTTCGGGCAGCGTTGGTAACACGCGCTGGCAACGAGGTTAATTACGATCTGTAGCATAAAACGGAAACTCGCTTTACACCTGACAGCCTGGTAAATGCTGCTTCACCGTCATTCTAAAGCAGCATCCCAGCAACATAAAATCTATAGATCGGCTTTCATAAGGGCCAACGAAACGGGAGGGCGACCATCGCATCGTGACGAGCGCCTTGTTCAAGTCGCCCTCCCGTTTTGAGATTCGCGGCCATCCCAATAACCCACCCCTCAACATTTGCAATACACGTCCAATCGAGGATCTCATGCAGTTTAAACATAACCGTTTGCCTATTCGCTCGGCCACGATCGCGATACTCGCTTTCGCCATGGCCGCCACTACCTGCCAGGCCCACTTCCTCTGGATCAAAACCGTCGAAGTCGATGGCAAGCCCCAGGGGCTCCTGTTCTTCGGCGAAAGTCCGGCCGAGGAAACGTACCATTTCCCCGATAAGCTCGCGAAGGTAAAACTCTGGAGCCGCGCGGCCGATGGTAAGCGAAGCGAGGTCACGACCAAGAGCATCGAGACCGACGATCGTGTGGGGCTCATTGGTCCGCTGGCCGATGCCAAGGCTCCCGCGCTCGAAACGACTCAGCAGTATGGCATCTACGGCAATGCCCTGCTCGTCTACCATGCGAAGCATGTGAATGGAACAGATGCCCAAGCGATTAATCAGGCTGGCACGTCTAAAGAGCTGCGATTGGAAATCGTTCCCGCAGTCAAAGGCAACGATGTCGAGCTAACGGTTTTGTGGGACGGCAAGCCGCTTCCAGATGCCGCGGTTACGGTCATGGTCGACAACGCCGATCCCGAAGAAAAGAAAACCGACGACAAAGGCCATGTCTCGTTCAAGTCCGAAAAGGGAGGCCTCATCGGCGCGCTCGCCAACACGATAGAGAAAGACAAAGCCGGCGAGCTCGATAAAAAACCCTACAAGGGTATCATGCATTACGCGTCGCTCACATTCTCGTTGCCGTCGAAAGAGAATGGCGCATCGAAAAAGGCGACCTCGGCATCGGCAGGCTCGAAGGCCGAGTCGCATAAGGCGACGACCTCCGCACTGCCGCTGCTTCCCGAGGCTGTTTCCAGCTTCGGCGCCGTGGTATCTGACGGCTGGCTGTATGTTTACAGCGGGCATATTGGTGAAGAGCACCAGCACTCGGCCGCCAATCTGTCGTCTCACTTTCGCCGCATCCAGCTCGACGGGGGCAAAGAATGGGAAGAGCTGCCGATGCAGACACACCTGCAAGGCATGCCATTGGTGGCTCACGGGGGCAAAGTCTATCGCGTCGGCGGCTTGAATCACCACAACGCCACGATCGACGACAAAGAGAATCTTCACTCGACCGACGAATTCGCCGAATTCGATCCAGCCACCAAGAAATGGACTGCGCTCGCGCCGCTGCCGGCCGCCCGTTCGTCGCACAACGCGGCGGTCATCGGCGACAAGTTGTATGTCGTCGGCGGTTGGAAGCTTGAAGGCAAATCGCCCGGCACTTGGCAACCAGACGCCCTCGTTTACGACTTCAACGACGCGCAGGCTGGCTGGCAGAAGCTGCCGGTTCCCGAGTTCAAGCGGCGGGCACTGGCTGCTGGCGTTTGGGACGGCAAGCTGTTCGCTCTCGGCGGCATGGACGAGAAGGCCAAGCCGTCGCTCCGCGTCGACTTCTTCGATCCGCAAACCGGCAACTGGTCGAAGGGACCGAAGCTGCCGGGCGTCGGCATGGCCGGCTTCGGCGTGTCGGCCTGGAACTTGAACGGCGAGCTGTATGTGTGTGGAATGCGCGGAGTCTTGTATCGCTTGACGAAGAACGGAACCGAGTGGGAAGAAGCAGGCAAGCTCGAAACTCCGCGGTTCTTTCACCAATTGGTGCCCGGGCCGCAGGACAACCTGCTCATTGTTGGCGGCGCGTCGATGAACGGCCACCTCAACACGATCGAGCAGATCAGCCCCAGCATCCACAAGTCGGCTGCCAAGACCGATTCGGATAAGAAGGCGCTATAAGCAGCGTGGCACGGACTTTAGTCCGCGCTCGGGAAAACTACATTCCGTTTCTCGAGCAATTCACAGCAACAGAGGATACAGAGCTCACGGAGAATTCCGGGTGGTACGCCCTGACGCTTTCACGATTATGCATGTGCTATCGGCCGCGAAGCGGCCCAGGAATGTAGCCGAGCGATGCGAGTCCTCGGATCGAAAGCGGCTCGATAAATGAAAGCCGCGCAAACGGCGACAGAAACACAAGCGGCCGATTCGCTTCCATCGCCGCTACGCGGCTTGACGTAGTTCTTGCACCATGTGATCCGGGGACTCGCGTCCCCGGCTACATGCCGCCGCCCCTCCGGGGCTAAAACAGCACGCTTTTGATTCTGCTAGCATTTGCATCATCGTGAAAGCGTCAGGGCGTGCCACCCATACGTTTGCATTCCCGGACACCCTCAAGCAATTTGCTGTAGGCTTAAATATCGGGATGATCGGCCAGCCAGCGTTGCCAGTCGTCGCCGCGGCCAAGGTTTTGGAGCACGCTGTTGCAGACGTCGCGCGGGAGCGCGCTGAGGCGTGTGAGGATGTCGGTGGCGGCGTTGGGGCGAATCTGGCAGAGAGCCAGCAGCAGGTGCTCGGTGCCGGGGAAATCGTGCTCGAGCCATTTGGCCGCGGCCAGGCTCTTGGCATCGAGCGCGCTCATGAAGGCGCTCGATTGGTCGTCTCGCGTGACCGATTCGCGCAACGACCGTTCGAGCGTTTTTGGATCGATGCCAAGCTGTTGAAGCACGTTGGTCGTGACGCCGTTCGACTCGCCGATCATCGCCAGCAAGAGGTCGACGCTGTCGATGAACGCGCGGCGGGAACCACGAGCATATTTCTGAGCGACGCGAATGACGGTCCGCGTGCGGTCGGTCCCCATGGCGAATAGAGTTTCTTCCTCGAAGACGGGCGATTCGTCGATCTCGGAGGGTTCGTCGGTGGTATCGAGTTGGAGCTCGTCGTCGGATTGGCTGGCGGCAGCCGCTGTGTTGTTGCGGCGGTAGGTCAGTGTGTGGATCTTTTCGACCGTGACCATGCCTTCGGCCACGATCTTGTCGAGCGTTGGAACGAAGGCAGCAATGCGTTCGGGGGTGTCGATGATTTCCACGACGATCGGCACGTCTCCGGACAGATGCAGCACTTTCACGGAGTGGATCTTGCCACCTATTCCAAAGCCCTCGATAGCACGCAGCACGGTGGCGCCAGCGAGCCCCTGGTCGCGGGCGGCACGAACCACCTGCTCATAGACGGCCCGGCCTTCGTAGCGGTCGCTTTCGTTGACAAAGACTCGCAGCAGGTGGGCCTGGCCTTCGGTTCTCATGTTCGTTCCAAAGTAGTCAAAAGAGGCCAAGTCACCAGGAATGCTGCTAGCACCGACCTGGTTAAACCGGCGAATCTCATTTTATTGGGGTGGCGTATATTACCGATCTTAGCTGATAGCCGGACTTTGTGTTTTCCTTGGGCCGATTGCCGCAACTTTTTGCGCCGCCGCACTTTGGCGATCTAGCGCGAGACAGCGGGGGGAGCATTTTGTCGGCAATTTTAGGGAAATCCCAGCGAGTTCCGTTGGGTCGAATCGGGTCAAGGACGACTCCTATGAGTGAATATAACCGCGCGCCCGATCGGAGACATCGTGCTTCAGCCAGAGAACGAATCATGCAAGTTGATCGGCAGCCGAGCCCCTGGCCCTGCGTGGCAATGCTCGCGGGATTGCTTTTTTTGTGTTTGATGGCGCCGCGTTATTGGCAGCACACGACCGTCGTGGAGGATCCGGCGATTGGCGTCGAGCGAGACGGCTCGGTCAGCGATTTGGCATTGGGCCGGTATCACCAAACGCAGCAACCGAATGTCGCCAGCGAGGAGCATGCGGGCGGACTGTTCGATGTGAGCGGGATTCGCATTGTTGGGCTTTCCAGGGGGTCGAATCACGACCTGCTGAATATCGGGGCGCAACCCTCGATCGAGGAGTTGATCGCCACGCAATCGGCGATATCGCAATTGTCGGCGTTCGACCATCCTCGACGAGACGGTTTTGATTGGCCGCTGGAAGTGCGCTCGGCGCTTGCGCCCGCGGAAGCTAAGGGGCAGTCGTTGGCCGGTGGCGAGCAGGTAAGCCCGCAGTTTGCCTTGCCGTTCATGTCGACGGGCGAAGTCATTGACCTCTATTCATCGGCCGATGCGCTTTTTAATCTGGCCGGGCAAGCGATCGACGGAGCGGCTAGTTTAGTATTGAACTGTGGCGAGCAGGCTGAAATGCTGTTTGCGTCACTTCCCGAGCCGAACGTGGCGCCGCCAACGCTGGTGCGAGTCACCAGTCCGGAAAATCAGTTGGCGATGATACCCTTGCCGCAGCCGGTGGCGCCGAGCTATTGGTGCGTGCCGGAAACGTTGTTTGCCGCGCTTGACCGCTTGTCTGACCAGCCGGAATCGGCTCAATGGGCCAGCCAGGTACGCAATCAATTGCATGCGCTAACTGATCGCGAGCAATTAGAGGGAGACGACGTGCAGATCATCCTGGCCGACTTGAGCGACGCCGCTCAGGAAGCCGCCCGGATGGCGGAGCAGTTTGACAACGACCAGTTGCGCGTGGAGTTGCTGCGGGTGCATTGGGCACTGGCTCGCCGGCTCGATTGCTGGGGCGGAATGCACGAGAAACAGGTGGCACTACGCTTCCATAGCCGCGTGGCGGCACGTGGCTCGTTGAATCCCTATTTGCAGGGAACGGCGGAGGATAACTCGATGCCGATCGAGGTCACCGCGCTCAGCAAAGACCTGGAAGTGTACGAGACGAATCGCGACCCCAAGTTGGGCCGCGCGATCGCGCTTCAGCAGCAATCGCTTATGGCGTCGAACGATGCGATCGACCGACACGTCGCTGATTCAGTCGAGCAACACTATCGGAACGCCAATCTTCGCGTGGCGATCACGGCCGAGATGCTGAACCGATTGGCGGGAGTCGAGCGAAATGAATTGAAGCCCGTGAGTGGCCGGATTGCCGGGAGCTATGTGCGTGGCCAGTCGAATGTGCGCACGGAAAGCCGCGTGTTGCTCGATCCGTCGGCCACTGAATGGCAGTTGGAATTGCAAGCAGACGGCGTGGTCGACTCGAACACGACGGCCAACAGCGGCCCCGTGCGCTTCCGCAGCCGAGGGACGACGGACTTCACGGCGCGCAAGACGGTTGTCATCAACGACCGAGGCGTGCATCTGAAGCCGAGCAGCGTACAGACATCGACAAGCAATCGCCTCGTGGGAGTGACGACCGATTACGATTGGATGCCGTTGTTCGGTAGCTATGCCCGGGAACGTGCGATTGGAGAATACCGGGCGCGGCAGGGCCGCGCGAAAGCGCAGGTCGAATCGCGCGTGGCGACCGAGGCTGGCGACACGCTGGATCAACAAACTCGCGAGACGGTCGACCAGATTCGGCAGCAGACCTACGATCGGTTTGCGGCGCAACTTGCGGCGTTCGACATCAAGCTGACGCCGATCGAAATGAAAACGACCACGGAACGGCTGGTGGCACGGGTGCGCGTGGCGGGTGACAAACAGTTGGGATCGCATACGCCGCGGCCGCGAGCGCTCTCCGATAGCTTGGCCAGCGCCCAGGTTCATGAAAGCGCGCTGACGAACCTGGCCGTGACGCTGGGGCTCGACGGCAAACGATTTACGGCCCCCGAACTGCGGGACATGCTTCGTGAAAAATTTCCGCAAATGGCAGCCAAGGACCCATCGGAAGCTCGGCATGACGCAGTATTCCAATTCGCAGCCGAAGACGCGGTGCAGGTTCATGTCAACGACGGCAAGCTGGAATTGGCGATTTCGTTTGCCAGCATCGAATTGCAAGACGATGTGATGTCGAACGTCGTTGTCCACGCCTACTATGCTCCGAAGGTGGACGGCCTCACTGCGGAGCTCGTGCGCGAGGGAACCTTGGGCATTCAAGGTCATTTCAGCTCGGGCGAACGGGCGCGGTTGCACAACATCTTCAACCGCGTGCTGCCGCCGGAGCGGCGCTTGCCGATCATGGCGATCGATACCCCGCAGGACAAGCGTTTCCAGGGGCTGATGATCACGCAGCTTGTGCTGGAGGACGGTTGGATGGGACTGGCCGTCGGGCCGGAGACCGACGCGCGGGTTGCCGAGCGGTCGCGGTCGTTGCGGTAAACGGCTTGCGGGCGTTTTCAGAAGCTACGGACGGAAGTCCGGGCCACTTAGTTCGAGTTTTGCATATTTCCGAACCACGAAATTCACGAAAGGCCCGAAAACCTGGGAGTGAGCCAGTTTTTGCGCTAGACCATGTTGATCATACCTGCGCCAAAACACACCGTGCTGCAGGGCGATCGATGAAATCGTCTTATTTCGCGCGATTCCGTGCTTTTCGTGGTTCCCTAAAAACTGCAAAAGTCGAACTTAGCCGGTGATTTTTTGTCGTACTCGTTGCCACCAGGTTTGCAGTCGCTGCTGGGTGGTGCCATTGCGACCGATTCGGCTGGAAGTTAGTTCGGCTTGGGCAGCTTCCCAGTCTTCGCGACCATCGCTCGCGGGGCAGCCACGCGATTGCCAAATCTCGTAGGCGCGACGGGCGATTTCTTCCTCGGAAATGTGGGGATAGATAGTTGTTGGCATACGTCCTCCAATGCGCCGAGCTCTCATGGGTAGGCGCGGTTTCTTCCTGACCTGGATTAAATGAGGTATCTAGGTATTGCACTACGTTTTGCCGAAGTGAGTCAAGAGAGATTGCGGAGAGAGGTGAACGTTGGCCCCAGCCCGGCCAAGATGGCTAGGCTATTTATATAGCCGACCCATCTTGGGTCGGAACGATCTGGCCCAGCGTTTGCTCCCTCCAGAAAACTCCTTGATTTGGGGAATAGAAAAGGGGCAGAATACAGAACACCTCTTGCCGGACGGAATAAGATCGCTCAAGCAACCGAAAAAGGGTGTCACATGGCTCGTTTCTATCGTGCTGGCCGGTGTGATTCGGGTTCGTCTTTAGCGTTTGTCGGTTGCCTGGTGGTGGCGGGATTCGCGTTGTCGTGTCCATCGGCCCTCGGCTCGGAAGGAACCGCCAGGGCAACGGCGGATAGGTTGGTGGCCTCAGCGGTCGACGCCGAAATACAAGGCGACTCCGGCCGGTCGTTTGCGCTTCTGCGCGACGCGGTGCGTGTCGACCCCGATCGCCTCGCTGCCCGCGCTCAGCTTGGCGAAATCCAAGTCGACGGTAAATGGATCACCGTCGAGGAGACGCAACGACGAGCCGCAGCCGATCCACTGCAAGCCGAATATCGAGAGCGGCGGAAGACGGCCGATAAAAACCTTCCATCCCAACTAGCGCTGGCCCGGTGGTGCCGCAAGAGCAATCTCAACCAGGAAGCACAATTCCACTGGTCAAACGTTCTTTCGATGGAACCGAAAAATGAAGAGGCATTGCGCGCTCTGGATTTGCGTTGGCAGAAAGGGCGGCTGGTTTCGCGGACGCAAAGCGCTCAAGACAAGGACCAGCTCAAGGAAGCGAAGCGGGCGGCGGCTCAATGGGAGTCGAAGTTGGTAAAATGGCGAAGGGCTGTTTCCGGGGCGGATGCGGCCGCGCGCGACGGAGCGCTCGCGGAGATTCGCTCGATATCGGTCGCAGATGCGATTCCGTCGCTGGAAGAAGTGACGCTGGGCCGCGATGCGAATCATTCGCGTCATGCCGACGAGTACCAGGCGATCGCGCTCGCGTTTGTCGAGGCGCTTGGCAAGATGCAGGGGCAGTCGGCGGCCGAGTCGCTAACTCGCCACGCGGTTTTTTCACCCGCCGCAAAAGTGCGCGCATCGGCGATCGCCCAGTTGAAGCCGCGCGACCAGCATGATTTCGTGCCAATGTTATTGGGCGGGCTGGGGATGCCGATCGAATCAACCTACAGCCTGACCACGGGGCCAGACGGGAGCGTCCATTACTATCGGTCGCTCTATCGCGAGGGCCCCGAGGCGGATTGGTCTTGGGAATCGCGGCGCCAGGCCGTGTTGCTTGATATGACCGGGCGTAGTTTTGAGTTTGATCTTTCCACGGGTAGAGTCGAGGCGAGTCGTCCGACTGAGCCGGCTGTGGTTGTTGCTGCCAAGAAGGCTGCGGTGGCCTCGAAGTATCAGAGCGGCTATCAGAACGATGCGGCGGCCACAGAAAGGAAGATTGCCAACACGAATCAAGCGATTGAGAACCTGAACGCGCGTATCGTGCCCGCGCTATCGGAGACAACAGGAGAAAATTTTGGTGATAATCCCAAAGCCTGGTGGGACTGGTGGCGCGATAAGAACGAGTATTATACGGACGATCATCCTGTCAGCCGAGGCTACGACTTCGGCAAGGATGACTACACCTACTGTCCGCCGCCACCGTGGCGCCCCCACTCGTGCTTTGCCAAAGGAACGCTGGTTTGGACGAAGACCGGTACGCGGCCGATCGAAACGATCGAGCCGGGCGACTTGGTGCTGTCGCAGAACGTCGATAGCGGGGAGCTCAAGTACGCGAGCGTTCTCTTGCGAACCGTACGGCCGCCGAGCAAGTTGCTCAAGATTTCGATGGATGGTGAAGAGTTCACTTCAACACCTGGGCATCCGGTTTGGGTCTCTGGCCTGGGGTGGCGAATGGTCAAGGAACTGAAAGAGGGGCAGGTCATTCACGGCGTAACGCGATCGGTGCGCGTGAAGTCGATCGTGCCAGGAGACGAGGGCGAGGCGTACAACCTGGTGCTTGCGGAAAACAATACTTACTTTGTCGGCGAAACCGGCGTCCTGGCTCACGACATCACGATGCAGCGGCCGACGCAGTCGCTGGTGCCCGGCTTCTCGAAGCCGAAGACGAGTGTTGTGAGTATCGCGACACAACGGTGAATTTACGGCCCTCGGCATTGTTGTGCGGTTGATCAATCAGCCGGCACGCGCTAGCGTCCGGTTGTTCGGTTGACATTAGAAGATTATTGGCCGGCATTCACATTTGCAGGTTACTGACCGAACGGCATCCATTTCGGTTGCTTCTCTGCTATGTGCGAGCCTAAACCGCGGCAGTTGCAGCGGTTTTGTTCCTGGCACGGCCTTTGCGTTACGACTTGGTGTTGTGGATGTAGTGATGACGCTGTGTAGGTCTTGTACAACGTCGTTCCATAGTCGGCCCAACCGACGCGTACACCGAGGAGAAAGCAATGTCTGTCGTAGCACCAGTTATGCTGGCTGCCGCTGGCTACTCGTTGATCTACTTGCTGCTGGGCGGCGGGCTCGGCGGCGCACTTTTGATTTTCATCGTCGCGAAGATGCTAGGCAAATAGCCCAATGAGGCTAGGCGCGGCGTTACTCGTATCTTGAAGCGCGGGCATGTTCGCCAGCTTTAGCCACTGACGAGCATGCCCTGTGTGATTCCTGGAGCGGGCAAGGTGCTGGTGCCCATCAAGAATTCGTCGATCGCCCGAGCGGCGCCGCGGCCCTCGTTAATGGCCCAGACGACGAGCGATTGGCCTCGGCGGCAATCGCCGGCGGCAAAGACCTTCGACGTGGACGTGGCGAATTTGCCATGATCGGCTTTAAACGTCTCCCAATTGCCGCGCGGCCGCTGGTTTTCTACTCCCAGCATTGCGCCGACTGTCAGCTCGGGGCCGAGGAAGCCAGTGGCAAGCAAAACCAAGTCAGCCGGCCAAACTTTTTCGCTCCCGGGCACCTCGGTAAACGGCGCTTTTTCGCCGGGCTTTGACCAATCCACCAGCACGGTTTCCACGCCGGTGACATGTCCCTCCTCGTTACCGACAAATTCTTTGGTCATCACACAGTATTCACGCGGATCGTTGCCATACTTGGCTTTGTTCTCGGCATGTGAGTAATCGATGCGGTAGATTCGTGGCCACTCAGGCCAAGGATTGTTGGCGGCGCGGCCTTCGGGCGCGCGGTCGAGCAACTCAAAGTTGACGACGCTCGCGCAGCCGTGACGGAGCGAGGTGCCGATGCAGTCGGCGCCGGTGTCGCCGCCGCCGATGACGACGACGTTGAGACCGGCTGCGGAAAGAAATGGTGCTCCATTGCCATTTCGATTCTCGGCGCTCAAACTTCGAATTTTTTCCGGCAATCCGCAATCCGCAATCCGCAATCCGCAATCACCATCCAATAGGCTCTTGGTGTTGCGAGTGAGGAAATCCATCGCGAGATAGATGCCCTTGAGGTCACGCCCCGTGCAGCGGCCGGTGGGGTCGAATGGTTTTGTGGCGCCCGTGGCAAGGAGCACGGCGTCATTTTCCGCGACCAGTTGCTGCGGATCGATGAACTGCATCTGGCAGCCGCGCTCTTGCATGATTTGCGTCATGTGGCCACGGGGGAAATCCTCTTCTCGGCCGACATGGGCGCAGGTGACGAACTTCACGCCTTCGGCGGCGAGGAGATCGACACGGCGCTGCACGACGCCTTTGTCGAGCTTCATGTTGGGGATGCCGTACATGAGGAGACCGCCGATGCGGTCGGCTCGCTCGTAGACGGTGACGGAGTGGCCTGCTTTGTTGAGCTGCGCGGCAGCCGCAAGACCGGCCGGTCCGCTGCCGACAATGGCGACCTTTTTGCCGGTGCGAGTAGTGGGCGGTTGAGGCGTGACCCAGCCTTCGGCGAAACCACGATCGATGATCGCGTTTTCGATGTTTTTGATCGTGACCGGCGGCTCGATGATGCCCAGCACGCATGCGCCCTCGCACGGAGCAGGGCAGGCCCGGCCCGTGAACTCCGGAAAGTTATTGGTTTTGTGCAGCCGATCGAGCGCGTCTTTCCAGCGGCCTTGGTAGACGAGGTCGTTCCACTCGGGAATCAGATTGTCGATCGGGCAGCCCGAGTCGCTTTGGCAAAAGGGGACGCCGCAATCCATGCACCGAGCCCCCTGCGTGCGCAGATGGACGTCGTTCGGTGCGGTGTAGATTTCGAGGAAATCCTCCACCCGTTCCAGCGGATCGCGGTAAGGAACCGCTTGTCGATCGAATTCTTTGAAGCCTGTGGGTTTGCCCATTTCAGCCTGGTTTTAGTGTTATTAAGAGTCTCACGCAGAGGCGCGAAGGCGCAAAGGTCTGAATAATTGAGTTACTCTTTCAGACCATTTACGACACGCTTGATGCCGTTGCGAATCAACTCCTCGTTGAAATTGATGAGTAGACCAAGACGCTTATCCATCAATCTCAGATAGGTGAGTAATTGTTTTTTGTGAACCGGTTCAACACAGTCAACGGATTTGATCTCGACTAGAACCTTGTTCTCGACCACTAGGTCCAGCCGATAACCTTCTTCAAACTGGATATCTTCCCATGCAATTGGAACTGGTATCTGACGTTGAACTCGCAGACCACGGCTTCTCAACTCGTGCGCCAGAATGATTTCATACACCGACTCGAGAAGCCCAGGACCAAGTTTGTTGTGAATTTTGTATGCGGCATCAACAATTTCTTTCGATATTTCATTCTCATGTAAGTCAATGTTAGGTCGCTGTTGATTATCTCGACTCATCGATCTCTGCGCCTTAGCGCCTCTGCGTGAGATCCTTCTTCCTAACTATTATGCGACGGTCACCACCTGCCGGATTTGTGCCGCTTTTCGTTCTTCCAAGACACGCTTGTAATCGGTCGGCATGACTTTGATGAATTGCGACAGAGCCTCGTCCCAACGGTTGAGGAGGTCGACGGCCACGGCGGAGCCTGTGAGGTCGCGGTGCTTTTCGATGAGCGCGCGAAGCTCGGCGGCGTCCTCGCTCGTGTCGATTTTTTCGTGCTCGACCATGCCCATGTTGCAGTTCAAAAGGAGCGCGTCGTGTGGATCCCACACATAGGCGATCCCGCCTGACATGCCGGCGGCGAAGTTGCGGCCAGTGGGGCCGAGGATCACGACACGGCCGCCCGTCATGTATTCACAGCCGTGGTCGCCCACCCCTTCAATAACCGCGCTCGCTCCGCTATTGCGGACAGCGAATCGTTCGGCCGCTCGCCCGCGAATAAACGCTTCACCGCTGGTCGCGCCGTATAAAGCCACATTGCCGATGATGATGTTGTCTTCGGCCACAAAACTCGATTGGTCATGTGGATAAATAATAACGCGGCCGCCGGAGAGGCCCTTGCCGACGTAATCGTTGGCATCGCCGATCAGTTCGAGCGTAACACCGCTCGCCAGGAACGCGCCGAAGCTCTGGCCGGCGGAGCCGGTCAGTTTGAAGTGGATCGTGCCGTCGGGCAGGCAATTCTCGCCCCAGC
>CAZGMU010000024.1:9989-22693 GCA_964526975.1 uncultured Planctomycetaceae bacterium | reverse complement strand
CTTGCGCATCGCGAAGTAGTGGAACTGGAAGCAGAGCTCGGGCGTGATGTAGGGGTTCGGCTCTTGTTCGTGGGGCAGGTCGATGTTGAGGCCGATGCTTTTGGCGCCGGCTTCGAACGCGCCGCGGTTGGCGGCTTCCATGACGCCGGGGCCACCGCCGGTCATGATATAGAGCTGCGGCCGGCCTTCGACTTTGGCCTGGGTGGAGACGATGCGGGCGAACTCACGGGCCTCGTCGTAGTAATGACTTTTGGCAACGATTTGGTGGGCGCGCTGGAGGGCGCGGGCAGTCTTGGGATCGTCGGGCGATTTCTCGGCGTTGATCGTGGCCTGGCGGAGAGCGGCTTCGGCTTGCTCACGAGGCATGATCTGCGTGCCACCGAAGACGACGACCGTGGCGTCGATCTGGTGCTCGCGGAGCATCGTTTCGGTTTTGAGCATTTCAAGCTGCATGCGCAGCGGTCGATTTTCCTTGCGTTTGAGGAAGTCGACATCGAACTCGGCCAGCGTGTAGCTAGGCGATTCGAGGATTGCGAGGCGGTTGGCGGCGACGTTTTCGGGAAGCAGCAGCGTGGGTTCGGTGTAGGCGGTCGGCTGGGGAAAGTTGGCGTCAACGTAGGCCGGGTTGTTGATCTTGCGAGTGGGATCTTTCGTTGTGGGAGGAAATTCACGGAGGGCCGCTTCGTCGGGAACGAGAGGGGGCTTGGCGCCGACGAGCTCGGCGGGCGGTTTCTTGCGATTTTTATTGTTGCGTTTCGACATCAATTCTGGTTCTTTGTGGCTTAGCAGTGATTGGTTGTTCGGATTCGGGCAGGAAACGCCGAGCTTTGGCCGGAGCCTGTGCCGGGTACTTGTAGATTCCGAGTGTGCGAAATAAAGTCAGCCCGATGAAGACAAACGCGAAGGCGAAAACGGCTTCGATCAATGGATGTTTCACCGGGATGCGGCTGCCGCAATCGTAGCAACGACCGCCTAGCAAAATCCACCCAAGGATCGGAATGTTGTGATACCAACGGATCGCGTGGTCGCACTCGGGACAGCGCGAGCGTGGCAGGACAAATCCTTCGCCGGTGCCGAGGCGATCCCAAACGACCGTGAGGAAACTGCCGATGCAGCCGCCGAGGCAGGCGAACCAGAGGACGGCGAGCCACCACAGCACATCCGTGAGCAGGCGGTCGCGGGTTTGGAATTTGTCGGCGGCGAAGATCACCCAATGAAGCATGTAGGAAGTTTACGGGATTCGGGCGGGGGATGTAACCAGAGTGTGCGTCGGTTCTCAAGGCAATGTTCATATAAGTTCGTGCGGTAGTTGATTAACCACGACGGCACGACGGACACGACGCTAGGGATGGAACCGGCAACTGGAGTTGGTTCTTTGAATTCTTCGTCGTGGCCGTTGTGTCGTCGTGGTTAAATTCTGGTGAAAGTGGAGACGAGGTTGCTGGTGGTTTTTTGCGCTAAGCCGCGAGCGGCTAGAAGAGGCCGTGAAGAGGACCGCCGGGGGCGGCCAGGGAGTCTACGCGGCGGGTGATTTCGGGGTCTTCGATGAGAGGCGGGGCGTGGTGGGGTTTGAGGCGGGCGTCGATGATGAGGGGGCCGCGGCAGCCCCAATGTTTGTTTTGCGTGAAGGCGTCGATGCCGTGGATGTCGGCGGCGGGGTTGGTGCGCGTGAAGGTGGTCCAGAGGAAGTTGCGGAGGGATTGGGCGACGAAAGTGGAGTCGTCGACGAGGACGATCGAGCGAACGTTGGCGATTTCGGATTGCGGATTTCGGAATGCGGATTGGAGGGGCGGGTGCGCGCCTGCGTGGGGCGGGGCTTCGATGGCGACGATGCCAGGGAGGATGAGGCGGGGGTTTTTGTAGCCGTCGGCTAGTTTGAGGTTGGTGGGAAGTTCGGTGGCGAGTTGGAAGCGTGGGGGGCCGGCGGCGGCGATGACGACTTTTGAGCCGGCGTTGAGTGCGGTGCCGGAGTAGTCGAGGGTGTCGATCGTGGTTTCGGTTTGGAAATGGAGGTCGCGGGTCCAGTCGGCGCGCTGGAGGATGTGGCGGAAGAAAGCGGGGATGTCGTGCAGGTCGAGGTTGGGGTCATCGGCGTGGTTGGCGATGAGCAGCCACTTGGCGAGCGAGAGTTGACCTTGGCCGAGGATGGCGTTGGCTTGGGTGAGGAGTTCTTGCGGGCGCTGCGTTTCGGTAAACGGCCAGTAGCGCTCACTACCGATGGCGAGCAGCAGCGGGTGGACACCGGCGGCGTCGACGGCGTGGACTCCGTGGACACCAGGCAGAACGGTTGGAATGACGGGGCCGGTGAGTTCGTGAATGAGCTGGCCAAAAATAGTGTCTTCTTGCGGCGGGCGGCCGACGACGGTGAAGGGCCAGATCGCGCCCGCGCGGTGAAAGACGCGGTCGACTTTCAACACGGGGAAGTCGTGGGCGAGGCTGTAGTAGCCGAGGTGGTCGCCGAAGGGGCCTTCGGGAAGGAGTTTGTTGGGGATCACCGTGCCGGTGATGCAGAAATCGGTGTCGGCGTGGAGGGGGAGTGGAGGAATGTTTGGCGGGGCACCCTCACCCCGGCCCTCTCCCGGAGGGAGAGGGGGAAAGGACAGGCGGATGCGGTGGCCGCTGAGGGCGCCGGCGAAGGTTAGTTCGCTCATGCCTTCGGGCAGCGGCAGGACGGCGGCGAGCATCATGGCGGGCGGACCGCCGATGAAGATGTTCACGCGGAATGGCTGGCCTGCGGCGAGAGCCGCGGCGTGGTGGACGCCGATCGAGCGGTGGATTTGGTAATGGAGGCCGATCTCGCGGTCGGGTTCGTACTGGCCGCCCGAGAGTTGGATGCGGTACATGCCGAGGTTCGAGTGTCGCCAGCCGGGGCGGGTGGCGTCTTCGGTGTAGACTTGCGGGAGCGTGATGAACGCGCCGCCATCGTCGGGCCAGCTTACTTGCTGCGGCAGTTGCGAGATCGTGGTTTGGTGGGGGGTGACGTCGGCGTGGCGGACGTATTTGGGGAGCATCGCCCAGCCGGCAAGCGGCGAACTCAGATACCGTAATGGCTGGCGGAAACCGGCCGTTGGATCGATTTTCAGTTCAATAAGTTTTCGGACGCGGTCGAGCGTATCGCGAAACATGAACCGCGCGCGGTCGATTGTGCCGAAGAGATTCGAGACCATTGGAAAACGGCAGTCTTTCACATTTGTGAAAAGCAACGCGGGGCCGCCGGCGGCGTAGGCGCGGCGCTGGATCTCGGCCACTTCGAGACGGGCGTCGACTTCAGCGTCGATACGGACGAGCTGGTTGGTGCGCTCGAGGTCGGTGATGCAGTCGGATAATGTTCTGTAGCCCATAAGAAAAGATATTAACCACAGAGACACACAGGGCACAGAGAAGAAAAGATGAAGAGAATACAGAGACCGCTAATCTTCGCTAATCGGCGCTGATAAGAGAGGCAGGCAGAAAGAATAGGTTCGAATGAGAATTGCGACAAAACTTGGTTATGAATTGCATTTCATCAGCGAAGATTAGCGTCGATTAGCAGTCTCTCTTTCTGTTTTCTCTGTGTCCTCCGTGTCTCCGTGGTTAATTCCTTACTTTTCGCTGTAAGCGCATGCCTTCGATGCCGTGGTAGGTTAACAGCAGCGCGCCGGTGGCGGCGTGGTCGGCGAAGAGGTCGAAGATGATTTGTTCTTCGCCGGGCCAGGGGTAAGCGAAGATCAGGTCGAAGTCGTCTGGGTCGAGATCGAGTTCTTCGTAGGCGACGTCGCCGGTCGTGGAGAGCCAGGCGAAGTCGTCGGCGGTGCCGACGGTCACCTCGGTGCCTTCGGGGACGAAACTGCCGGCGATGAACTGCGTATCGAGATCGTGGGACGCGGCGAGATCATTCGCGATGTCAACGAGCGGGCTTTCGATTTCGATGCCGATGGCGTCGTAGCCGAGCTGCGTGGCCAGGCAGGCGACGACGCCGATGCCGCTGCCCCATTCCAGAAAGCGGTGCCCCGTGGCGAGGTTGGCAGTGTCGATGGCGGCGAGCGCGTGGTAGGCGACCTCGAAGTTGCTGGGGACGAAGGCCGGCATCGCGGCGCGGGATTTGTCTTCGAGTTCTTCGATGCGTGCCTGGGCGTCGGCGATGAGCGCGGCAGCGGCGGGCGGAAGCGGGTCGGTGGGCAGCGTGAGTTCAACGTTGATGAGGCGTTTGGCGGGCATGCTGGTAGGTCAGGCTGTGCCTGACGTTTTGCTGAAGTTTGACCTACGGTGTTTGTCAGGCACAGCCTGACCTACTACACGCGGATGGCGATGCCGAAGCGGGACATTACCCAACAGACGAACCACCAGAAGGCGACGGTGAGCAAGGCCATGCCGAGCGAGGCGAGCTTGGGATCAAGGTGGGCGGTGAATAGGTTGTGATACAACCAATTGTGAATCGTGACGTCGCCGATCTTGGTGCGCGACATGAAAGTGGCGAGCAGGCCGGAGCAGACGAAGACGAAGATCGCGTTGATGCCGACGATCTCGAACGGGCGGGCGAGGCGGCGCCAGCCGCGGATATCGAAGACGATGAGGCTGGCGGCGAGGATGGTCATGGCGAGGCCGCCGGTGAGGAGGACGAAGCTGCTGGTCCAGAGTTTTTTGTTGATGGGGAAGGCGAGGTGCCAGAGCTGGCCTAGGGCGGCGAGCGCTAAGCCGCAAGCGGCGAGGCGGAGGGCGGTTTGATAGGTGACGCCGCGGCGTTGGATAAAGAGGCCGGTCCAGTAGCCCATGAGCGCGGTGACGATGGCGGGGAAGGTGCTGAGGAAACCTTCGGGTTCGGTAGGCGGGTCGCCGTGGTACATGTGTTTGTCGCCGACAAGGGCGCGATCGACGGTGACTGTGAGGTTGCCTTTGTTCGAGAGATTGCCGGCGTAGTCGTGCGGATTGGGGAGGAAGGCGAGTGTAGCCCAATAGCCCAACAGGATCACGACGCCGAGCGCGGCTTGCGCGCGGAGCGGGAGATTGAGCACGATCAGCGATGCACAGAAGTAGACAATCGCGATCCGGACCAGCACGCCGAAGATGCGGAGGTTGCTGAGATCGAACGGCGTGCCTGCGTGGAAGTAGGCGATCGATTTGAGCAGCAGCGTCGGCATCCAGCCGAGAAAGATCAGTGTGACAGTACGACGGAGGATGCGCCAGTAGACGGCGGCGTCGACCTCAGCGCCGTGGCGGTACTTGCGGAACGAGTAGGAGATCGACGTGCCGACGATGAACAGGAAAAATGGAAAGATCAAATCGGTCGGAGTCCAGCCGTGCCACGCGGCGTGTTCGAGTGGCCAGTATTGATACTTCTCGCCCCACTGGCCGGGGTTGTTGACCAGGATCATGGCGAGGATCGTGGCGCCGCGGAAGACGTCGAGGGAGAGGAGACGGCCACGAGCTGTTGCGGCAGTCGTAGAATCGGCGGTCGTGGTCGGTGCGGTGGCCATAGTGCGTTTCAATATACGATGGGCCGCGAATGGAACCTATCCCGCAGGAACTGAATCTTTCAGCCCCGGGGGTGGTGGGCTCGGCGAGCTAACCGGGGAAAAATGATATCGATAGGCAAGTTGCATGTAGGACGGACAATCCTGTCCGTCTTATGGAAATCGACGGACAGGATTGTCCGTCCTACAATCAGTCGGTTCCACTCCCTCGGTTGCCCACCACTTGCGATTGCGAATCGGGTCGCGGTACGCTGTACGGGCTCATCGGCACAAAATTCATGGGCAAGGCCCATTCGAACGCCTACCTGAAGGTGGCCAAGTTTTTTGATCCCGATCCGGCGCCAGTCATGAAGGCGATTTGCGGGCGGCATGCCGACGAAACGGCCGAGTTTGCCAAACGGTTTGGTTGGGAGAGTCACGAGACCGATTGGAAGAAGGTTTGCGAGCGGAAGGATATCGACGTGGTCGATATTTCGTCGCCGGGCGGGACGCATCACGATATTGCCGTGTCGGCGGCAAAGAATGGCAAGCATGTGTTTTGCGAGAAGCCGCTGGCGTTCAACTTGAAGGACGCCCGCGAGATGCTCGACACGGCTCGCAAGGCGGGCGTCGTTCACATGGTGAACTTCAACTACCGCGTGGTGCCGGCGATCGCGCTCGCGAAGCAGATGATCGCGGCGGGCGAGATCGGCGAGATTCGCCATTTCCGCGCGACGTATTTGCAGGACTGGCTGAACGATCCGAAGTTCCCAATGAACTGGCGGCTGCGGAAAGACGCGGCCGGGTCGGGGGCGCATGGCGACCTGAACGCGCATCATGTGGATATGGCGCGATTCTTGTGTGGCGAGATTGGTGACGTGGTCGGCATGAAGAAGACGTTCATCACCGAGCGGCCGGCGGAAGGCCGATCAGCGGGCCTCACGGCCACGGCTGGCGAGGGAACCGAGAAGGTGACGGTCGACGATGCGACCCTCTTCCTCGCGAAGTTTACGAACGGCGCGCTGGGGTCGTTCGAAGCAACGCGATTGGCGCCGGGGCGCAAGAACTACAACCGGTTTGAGATCAACGGCAGCAAGGGCTCGCTGGTATTCAACTTCGAAGAGATGAACACGCTGCAATTCTATAGCTGCGCCGATCCACCGGGGCGACAAGGCTTCAAAGCGATCATGGCGACCGAGGGCGTGCATCCGTACGTCGCTGGCTGGTGGCCGCCGGGGCATGTGCTCGGGTACGAACATACGTTTGTTCATGCGGTCTATGAATTGATGGCCGCGATCAGCGGTAAGAAGACGATCATGGCCGACTTTAAGGATGGGGCGCAATGCGTGGCGGTGCTTGATGCGGTCGAGCAGTCGATTGAGGAAGGGAAGTGGGCGAAGGTGGAGGCGGTTAACTAGACGCTATGAGCGACGATGGCTGAACATCAAACTTCAACCGCGGGCTACGCAGTTTATGGTCGCTTTCGCTATCAGATCGATCGCGATAGATCTCATCTGAGAGCGTTGATCGAGACGGATCGCAATGGCTGGAGCCTGACCGTTGCAACCGTTAACGACCAGCGTTACAGCGATGATATCGAAGCACCACAATGCGAACCTTCGATGCATACTAGCTTTCTCGTAGAAAACTTGCGAGATTGGCGCGAGTTATCGGGCCGGCATATTTCAATCGACTACAGCGACCTGTTGAATGACCCGATTCTGCCAGGACAATCGGCCGGACTGTACCTAGGTTATCATCTGTTTCCACACCGCCACGAGATTGAATTTGGTAGCCGTCGCGGATCATCTTTTCCATTCAAGTGGCATATTGAAGCGTCCGAGTCTGATAACGAGCGACTAGTGCAATTGAACGTCGAGGGTACAGTTTGCTTTTCACACGTCGTGGTGTCGTTTCCTAACATTCTCGAACGAATCAAACGACAATTTGGCGGAAGACTAACGTCGGAACAGTTCCAATCTGCATTAGATACTTGGGAGCCGGACGTCGCAGAGGCACGGCGATTGATCGGAAGACAATTTCGAGTCGAAGATTTTGGCCCACCTTCCAGGCAAATGTGGTGCCTAGAGTTTCCACTAACTGCAATCGATTAGTAAAACTTTCGTGGGCAAGTTCTACACCGAAATCACGCCGGAGCTACAAGAGTTCATTGCGGAGCAGCGGATATTCTTTACGGCCGCGGCGGCGGCCACAGGGCGGATCAATCTATCACCGAAAGGGATCGATACGTTTCGCTATCTGGATGAACGGACGGTGGCGTATCTCGATCTAACGGGGAGCGGCAATGAGACAGCGGCGCTGCTTGCCGTCGATGGGCGGATGACGATTATGTTCTGCGCCTTTGCGGGTAAACCATGGGTCTTGCGGCTGTATGGGCAGGGCAAAGTCGTGGAGCTCGATAGCGAGCGCGGTCGCGAGTTGCACCCGTTGTTTGGTTCGATCCCAGGCGAGCGGCATATCATCGAATTGCATGTCGAGTCGGCCCAGACGTCGTGCGGGATGGCGGTGCCGTTGTATGAATATCAGGAGCAGCGGGACTTGTTGATTGAGTGGGCTGAGAAGAAAGGTCCGGAGGGAATACGGGAATATCGGCGGCAGAAGAACGCGATGAGTATCGACGGTTTGCCGACGGGGTTGCGGGATTGATTGAAGCGAGGTTCTATACGATACGACCGCAGAACCTTTGGCTTCTGCTAGAATCCCGCAGGGATTCTATCTTTCAGCCCGGGGTTGCGGCACAGCCGCTACCCCGGGAAAGCATGCAAAACATCCCATCAACCCTGAAAGGGTTGAAATCTCCGCGTCCTGCGATATCGTAATCCGAATGTCGCAATCACTTGGCAAGATTTTGGTTCACACCGTCTTCTCGACGAAACATCGCCAGCCACTTCTGAACGACGCGAACCTGCGATCGGAAACACATCATTACATCGGTGGCATTCTAGTGAATCTCGACTGCCAACCGATCACTGTCGGCGGTGTGGAGGATCATGTGCATTTCTTGTGCGCTCTCTCACGGACCTGCGATGCGGCCACGATGGTAAAAGAGGTTAAGCGGGGCTCGTCGATCTGGATCAAAACCAAAGGACTCGCGTTCAGTGACTTTCATTGGCAGAATGGTTATGGAGTTTTTTCCGTCGGCTTCTCGCAAGTGGGTACGGTAAAGGAATACATTGAGAACCAAGTGGAACATCATCGTACGATGACGTTTCAAGACGAGTATCGCGAGTTATTGCGGCGATATGAAATTGATTACGACGAACGGTATGTTTGGGATTGATGCCAACCCTTTCAGGGTTGTCGGGATGATGGGAACAGAGACCCGGGGTAGCCTTCGCGGAGCTCAGGCAACCCCGGGCTGAAAGATTCAATCCCGTTGGGATTGCCGTACAGGGGCGACAGATAGCGCTTGGTTTGTGCTCACTTTTGTTAACGACTCACTCACAGCAGGCTTAAACCCATAAAATCACCATGACAAAAATCAAAGCAGGCATTATCGGTACCGGATTCATTGGCCCCGCGCATGTCGAGGCGTTGCGGCGATTGGGGTTTGTCGAGGTGGCCGCGGTGGCCGAGCGGGGTGACGATCTGGCGAAGGCGAAGGCCGAGCAGATGTCGATTCCGAAGGCGTATGGCGATTACCGCCAAATGCTGGCCGATTCGGAGATTCAGGTGATTCACAACTGCACGCCGAATCATCTGCACTTTGCGATCAACAAGGAAATCCTGGCGGCGAAGAAGCATATTATTTCCGAGAAGCCGCTGGCGATGACGTCGGCCGAGTCGCGTGAGCTGGTGAAGCTGGCAAAGGAAGCAGGCGTCGTCAATGCGATCAACTTCAACTATCGCTACATGCCGCTCGTGCAGCAGGCGCGCCAGATGTGCCAGGCGGCCGGCGACGTGGGGCGCATCTACGCGGTGCATGGATCGTATCTGCAGGACTGGTTGCTCTTGGCAAACGATTGGAACTGGCGGCTAGTGCCGGAGTTGAGCGGCGACTCGCGGGCGGTGGCCGATGTGGGCAGCCATTGGTGCGATCTGGTGCAGTTCATCACGGGGATGAAAATCGTGCGGGTGATGGCCGATCTGGTGACGATTCATCCGATTCGGAAGCGGCCGAAGGTGGAGGTCGAAACGTACGCGGGCAAAGTGCTGCGGCCGGAAGATTTGGAAGATGTGAAGATCGGGACCGAGGATTATGGTTCCATTTTGCTAGAGTTCGACACGGGTGCGCATGGCTGCCTGACGGTGAATCAGTGTGCGGCCGGGCGGAAGAACCGGTTGTACCTGGAAATCGACGGTGAGAAATGTGCGCTGTCGTGGAACCAGGAGCGGCCGAACGAGCTGTGGGTTGGGCGGCGCGATGGACCGAACCAGGTCGTGATGAAAGATCCGAGCCTGTTGTACCCGGTCGCGCGCGAGTACGCCCACTACCCAGGCGGACACAACGAAGGCTATCCCGATGGGCCGAAGAACCTGTTCCGCAATGTGTACGGCTTCATCGCCGGCGCCCGGCCGGGCGGCGACTTCTCGACGTTCCAGGATGGGCACAACGAGATTGCGATTTGCGATGCGACGCTCAAAAGTTCGCGCGAGCGCCAGTGGGTGGATGTGGAGTATTAGAGGGCACTTGCCCCAAGGAGCAAGACTGTGTCACCTGATCGGCCGAGTAGGGTGAAGACTATTCGCCTCATCTTCCTGGTGCAGATGATCGCAGGCCTCGCGATGATCGGCATGGGGTTGTTCATTGTTCCGACGATACCATACGCGATGCTGGATGTTGTGCTTTCACAGCCCGAATTGCTCGATGACGCGAAGCGCGATGCCACGTTGTCCTTGCTACAGAGGCCGAACTCGTTTTACATGTTCTGCTGGATTACAGCTGGTGCGTTTGTGGCCGTCACTAGTCTTGTAGGACGGCAGGTAATGCAAGAAGTCTCCTCCAAGTAGAATGGAGGGCTAAACGCAGAATGTTGCCCTCAAGAATTGAGATTGAACAAGAAGTCGATGGCCGCTGGATCGCCGATTATGCTGACATTCCAGGTGCCATGGCCTATGGAATGTCTCGCGATGAGGCTATTGAAAAAGCAACGGCGTTGCTACAACAAGTGCTTTTAGATCGGCAGAAATGCCAGGAAAGATCGCTGGATTCTGGCCACGACTGATCTAGACCTGATAGCACGAACCGGCCTAAACTTTGGCCGTCATGTGCAGCCAGATTTCGGTCATCATTCCGTGCAAGAATGAGCGGGAGAATATCCGCGTGTGCATCGCTGGTGCGCGGCTCATTGCAGATGAAGTTTTGGTGGCCGATTCGGGATCGACGGACGGCACGCTCGAGATTGCCCGCGAGTTGGGCTGCCGGATTATCGAGCGTGAGTATGGCACGAGCGGCGACTTCAAAAACTGGGCGATTCCACGGGCGGCGCATGAATGGGTGTTCATTCTCGATGCCGACGAGCGGATCACGACCGAGCTAGCAGCTGAAATTCACGACGCGGTTCGCAATCCGCAGCACGACGGCTACTGGGTCTACCGCCTGAACCATTTCATGGGGCACCCGATACCGCACGGCCCTTGGAAGAATGATAGCTGCCTGCGGTTGTTTCGCCGCGACCTGGGGCGATACGTGGGGCCGACCGATCATGCGGAAGTGCAACTTAGCAGTGGAACCGCTGGTCGACTGAAAGAACGGCTGGTTCATTACACGTGTACGTCGTATGCCCAGTACCTGCCGAAGGTTTCGCGGTATGCCGATGTCCAAGCGCGGGTTTGGAAAGCAGAGGGACGCCAACCAAAGACAAGCCAACTCTTGCTGCGCTTCCCGCTACGATTCATTCAAGGCTACTTTTTGCGGCTCGGTTTCTTGGATGGGCTCGCGGGGCTCCAAGTATGCGCACTCGTGGCGTATATGTCGTGGTTGAAGCAGGCGTGCTTGTGGCAAATGCACTCGGGGCGCAGCATCCTTGAGTTGGACGGCACCGAGCCGTGCGCGAAACCAGCGGCGTTGATCGAAGCCAATAGCCTACCAGCGGAAGCGGCCTCGCTCGATATTGCTTTGCAGATGGAAGTCGATCCTACCAAGTTTGAAACGGTCGAAGCTGATAGTGAGGAATTGTTACCCTCGGGCGAGGTGCGGTCGCAACAGAAAACGCGCAAGTGGCACCACCGAATTACGCCGCGCTGGCTACGGACCGATATGCGGCGCAAACGACGCAACGCCTTCCTACGCCGCCTAGGTTACCAGCGCTGTTTCACGCCGCCGATTCTGGTTCGTGAGACATCGCTGTTCGTGCGGAGCAGTTTGCGTTACGTGATCGCGCACGAACTGATGAACAACCCACGGATGACATTTTTACAAATCGGCGCGTATGATGGCGTCGGCGATGACGACTTGCGCGAGTTGGTGACGAAACACAAACTGCGCGGCGTCCTTGTCGAGCCGCAACCAGCGGCGTTTGCTCGGTTACAGCAAACGTATCGCAACCATCCGCAACTAACGCTGCTCCAGGCGGCGATTTCGGAAACCGAGGGAACGCGCGATCTCTATTGCCATAAAAACCAGGTGTCGATGGCCGCGTCGTTCGATCGGCAGCATCTGCGGAAGCACAGCATACCGGACCACGACATCGTGGCCCGACCGGTGCCGTGCCACACGGTGGAGAGCGCGCTACGGGCGGCAGGCCTGGCGAATGTCGACCTATTGCAGATCGACGCGGAGGGATACGACTGGCCGATCATGCGATCGATCGACTTCACGCGCATCCATCCGCGGATCATCCGCTTCGAGTATCGCCATATGTCGGACGCCGACGCCGACGCCTGCGTGGCCCACTTGGCGGCGAACGGGTACCGCTTCATCCTCGAATTGAACGACATCATTGCGGTTCACGTCGAGTCGGCGGGATCAAGCGCCCCGGCACGTCGGAGCGCGTAACACGAGGGTTGGAACGGCATTCTGGCGTGTTTTCCGGTCATTTCGGCCCGTTCCCTTGCGGCCCCCCGCCGGCTGAAATACCCTGGAGGATTCGACAAATTTAGCCCTCCTATGCCGCGGACGCCCTCGTTCTGCCGACGCGTCTTACAATTACATGAGTGATCTCGCAGCTCGAGTTGCCGGTTTGTCGCCGGCTCAACGGAAACTTCTGGAGCAGCGACTCAAGAAGCAGCAGCCCGCGGCCCCGCCGACGGCCGAACCGATTGCGATCATCGGCATGGCCTGCCGGTTCGCCGGCGCGCCAGACCTCGCAGCCT
>CAZGMU010000024.1:0-9959 GCA_964526975.1 uncultured Planctomycetaceae bacterium | reverse complement strand
GATCCACGAATGCCGCAGCGGCGTGTCCGAGGTGCCGGCCGACCGCTGGGATGCCGACGCTTTTTACGACGCCACCGGCGAGACGGCGGGAAAGATGTCGGTCCGTTGGGCCGCATTCGTCGACGGGCCCGATCAGTTCGATCCGCAGTTCTTCGGAATCACGCCGCGCGAAGCGGTGCGGATGGACCCACAGCAACGGATTTTGCTCGAAGTGGCCTGGCAAGCGATGGAAAACGCGGGCCGACCGGCCGAGGAGCTGGCCGGCAGCAAGACGGGGGTGTTCGTTGGCATCGGCGGCACTGACTACTCGAAGGTCGGCGTGCCGTATGATGACTACTATCAACAAATCGACGCCCACTTGGGCACAGGCAACGCGCTGTCGATCGCGGCCAATCGGTTATCGTACGTCTTCGATCTGCATGGCCCCAGCGCGGCTGTCGATACGGCCTGCAGCAGCTCGTCGCTCGCGATCCACTTTGCGGTCGAGAGTTTGCGGCGTGGCGAATCGGATGCGGCGCTCGCCGGCGGCGTGAATATGATTTTGACGCCCGAGACGACCATCGCGTTTTCCAAAGCGCGGATGCTGTCGCCCGAGGGCGTATGCCGGCCGTTCGATGCACGAGCCAACGGCTATGTGCGCGGCGAAGGGTGTGGCCTGGTTTTGCTCAAACGGTTGTCCGATGCGGAGCGCGACGGAGACAATATCCTGGCCGTGATCCGTGCGACAAGCGTGAACCAGGACGGGCGCACGTCGGGCATCAGCGCGCCGAATAGCCAATCGCAGGTCGAGTGCATTCGCGCCGCGCAGAAGCAGGCGGGCATCACGCCAGACGACATCGACTACATCGAAGCCCATGGCACTGGCACCCCGCTCGGCGATCCGATCGAAATGCTGGCGTTGGGGCAGGTATTCGGTGCGAGCGAAAGCGCAGCGCCGCCTGTATATGTGTCGAGCGTGAAGGCGAACGTGGGGCACATGGAAACGGTCTCGGGCGTGGCCGGCCTGATCAAAGTCGTGCTCATGATGCAGCATGACGAGATCTTGCAGCTCACGCACTTCGAGTCGCTCAATCCGCACATCAAGCTGGACGGCACACGAATCGTGATTCCGACGCAGCACGTTGCGTGGCCACGTGGCAAGAGTCGGCGAATCGCGGGCATCAGTTCATTCGGTTTTGGCGGCACGAATACTCATTTGATTGTCGAGGCAACCAATCCGGCGGTTGAGATTACCAGTCCACCGTTGCCCGAGCGACCATTGCAACTTGTCAAGCTCTCGACGAAGAGCGAACCGGCGCTGAAGCAGCAAGCGACACAATTGGCGGCATATCTCGACGAGCATGCCGACGCCAACCTGGCCGATGTCTGCTGGTCGGCGAATACCGGTTGGTCTGATTTCAACCAGCGGGCTGTGGTCGTCGGAAAAGATGCCGAAGAATTAAAGAAACGACTTGCGGCGTTTGGCGACGAGGGAAGCACGCCGGTAACCGGGGTAAAGCAAGGGACGGCGCGATCAATCGGCCGGCCAGGTGTGGCGTTCTTGTTTACTGGGCAGGGATCGCAATACGTCGGCATGGGACGCGGACTATATGAGACGCAGCCCGTGTTTCGCCGGACGATTGATCACTGCGATGAAGTGCTGCGCAAGTGCTGGGGTGGCGAGTCGCTGCTTGATATTCTTTACCCGCCCGCTGAAGCGAACTCGCCGGGGTGCCCTCACCCTGGCCCTCTCCCAAAGGGAGAGGGAAGTAAGGTCAATCAAACGCAGTACACGCAGCCGGCCCTCTTTGCAATTGAGTATGCGTTGGCGGAATTGTGGGCGTCGTGGGGCGTGTTGCCAGATATTGTGCTGGGGCATAGCGTAGGCGAGTATGCGGCGGCATGCATCGCGGGCGTCATGTCGCTCGACGATGGCTTGCGGCTGATCGCGAAGCGCGCTCAACTCATGCAAAGCGTGAAGCGGCCGGGCAAGATGGCGGTCGTCTTCGCCACGCGCGAACGAGTCGCCAAGGAAATCGAGGCGGCCAGCAGCGAAGTGGTAATCGCCGTGCTCAATGGTCCGGAGAATATCGTGATTTCTGGTGAAGCGACTGCGGTTGAGGCGGTGTCGGCCAAGCTCGCGGCGGACGGCGTCCAGGTGAAACCGCTGAATGTATCGCATGCGTTCCATTCACCGCTGATGGATGAAATGCTTGACGAGTTCGAGGCGTTTGCGAGTACGATTGAATACCACAAGCCTCATGTGCCGATTGCGGCGAATCTAACCGGTCAGTTGATGACCGTGGCGCCGACAGCCCACTATTGGCGTGATCATTTGCGCAACGCGGTACAATTCGCGGCCGGCATGACACGCATCGCCGAGTCGCGGCCGGCCATCATTATCGAAATGGGGCCGACGGCCAGTCTGTTAGGCATGGGGCGGCGTTGCGAGCCTGAGCTGGCGGCGGCCTGGCTACCATCGCTCCGCGAAGGGCAAGACGACTGGCAAGTAATCGCTGGCAGTATGGCCGAGTATTATGTGCGCGGCGGGCATGTTGATTGGCGCGGTTGGGATCAACCGTGGAAACGACATCGGTTGCTGTTGCCGAATTACCCGTTCCAAAAGTCGCGGCATTGGTTCACGTTCGACCCCGCTTTGAAACGCAACTGGGGTGGCAGTTCGTTTGCCGCCGGCACGACGAACGATGCGAAGCAAACACATCCGCTGCTCGGAGTGTCGTTGTCGACGGTGTGGACCAATCGCCTTTTGGAAGGACGCATCGGCACCCACTCGCCCGCATACCTGGCAGATCATCAGGTGCAAGGCTCGGCAGTAACGCCAGCAGCGGCCTACATCGAGCAAGGGCTCGCAGCGGCGGATGAAGTTTTTGGCGCAGGCCAGCACGGGCTGGCTAATATCGCGATTCAACAGGCGATGTTTCTGCCGGAGGGCATGAAGCGGCGTGTGCAAGTTTCGATCGCTCCCGAATCAGGCGGTGAGGCGACGTTCGAGACATATAGCCGACCCGAAGATGCCGCGGGCAGCACCACTTGGACCATGCACGCCCGCGGTAGCCTTGTTCACGAGGCAAATAACAAGCAGGACGAGGAAACCGAACGCATTGATCTCGATGCGGCGCGTGGCCACGCCGTCACGATTCTCTCGCGTGAACAGTTCTACGAGACGATGTCGGAACGCGGGCTCGCGTATGGTCCGGCGTTTCAGGTACTGAGCGATTTGCATCGCGGCGTGGAAGATGCCCTGGCGACGGTGCAATTGCCCGAATCGGTGCGCCGCGAAGCGCCGGGATACCACTTGCATCCGGCGCTTGGCGATGCGTTGTTGCAAGTCGTCGCCGGTGCGGTGCCACTGGAAGAAGATGGCTCGTTCAGCCCCTACACATATATGCCGGTCGGCATCCGTAGCGTGCGCGTCCTCAAGAAAATCGAAGATTACACCCAGCCGATGTACGTGTACGCCGTGCGGGTGAGCAGCGAGTCGACGCCGAGCCCGGAGCGTGTCGAGGCCAATATTTATTTGACCGACGACGCAGGGAACGTAATCGCCGCCTTCGAGGGAGCCCAGGTACAGCGATTGGGACGGAGTGGCACGGCCGACTCGGCTGTGGACACGAGCCGCTGGCTGTACCAAATCGCCTGGCAAGAAGAAGCCCTGAAAGCAACTGCAAACACCGAAGCAGCCGGCAAAGCCTGGCTGATCTTTGCCGATTCGAGCGGCGTCGGTCGAAGCCTGGCCGACCAGCTTGGCGCGGTGGAGAACCCTTGCATCGTGGTCAAGCACGGTGAGACGTTCGAAGCGGTCACCGGCGTTCCAGAGAACGGCCATCCGGCTCGCAGCACGCAATTTCGAATCAACCCGCTCGACGAAACGCATTACACGCGACTAGTCCATGAAGCGTTCGATTCGGCGAAACGTGGCTGCGCGGGGATTGTCCACTTGTGGTCGCTTGATATCGAAGCCCAACCTTTGGCCGAAGCGAATTCGCTTGGCTGTGGCGGCGCGGTACAGCTTGTGCGAGCGCTGTCGCGCTCTGCGACGGTCGGCACTTCGAAGCTCTGGTTTGTTACGTCTGGCGCGCAACCGGTTGCGGCCGAGGTTGGCGGCAATTCGTCGTCGATCAACGTGGAGCAGGCGCCGCTGGTTGGCATGGGACGCGTCGCGGCGTTGGAGCTACCCGATCTGCGGCCACGGTTGTTGGACCTTGATCCGGCGGCGGTTTCTCATAATGCCCGATCTGCGGCCACGGTTGTTGCTCAAGAGCTGAATGCTGCAACGCATGAAGGCGAAGTCGCCTACCGCGACGGTAAACGTTTTGTAGCACGACTTGAGCGCAAGCCTTCGCTCGCGGCCGAATCGACAGCCACGGCATCGACCACTCTTTCGATTCCCCGCGGCGCGTTCCAATTGCGGATCACGCAGGCTGGCTCGCTCGACGCGTTGAAGTTCGTTTCAGTCGAGCGCGCGGCTCCTGCACCGGGCCAGATCGAAATGGAAGTTCATGCCACCGGCTTGAACTTCAGCGATGTACTCAAGGCACTGGGCCTGTATCCCGGCATCAAGGACAGCATCGTGCCGCTGGGTATCGAGGCGTCTGGCGTGGTAACGGCTGTCGGCGAAGAGGTAACACGGTTCAAGGTGGGTGACGAAGTGTTGGGCGTCGCGCCGTATGCGTTTGCCTCGCACACGCGCACCGCCGACTACGCGCTGGTTCACAAACCCAAATCGATCAGCCACGACGAAGCTTGCACGATCCCGATCACGTTCCTTACAGCGTACTACGGTCTCGTTCGGCTTGCCGACATGCAGCCCGGCGAGCGGCTGTTGATTCACGCAGGAGCGGGCGGCGTCGGCTTGGCGGCGATCCAGATCGCGCAGCAACTGGGTGTTGAGATCTTTGCGACAGCAGGTAGCGAAGCGAAGCGCGACTTCCTGCGCGGCCTGGGTGTGAAACACGTTTATAGCAGCCGGTCGACGGCGTTCGCCGAAGAGATTCTGGCCGACACCAACCGGGAAGGCGTCGACGTGGTGCTCAACTCGCTCCCGGGCGAGGCGATCACGAAGAGCCTGTCGATCTTGCGGGCGTATGGTCGGTTCCTGGAAATCGGGAAGACCGACATTTATCAAAACCGCATGATCGGCTTGTTGCCATTCCAGGATAATCTCTCGTACTTCGCGATCGACCTCGATCGAATGTTGCGACAACGGCCCGACTACATTCGCGGGTTGTTTGCCGAGGTGATGCGGTTCTTCGAAGCAGGCCAGTATCGGCCGCTCGAGTTCACGCAATTCGACGCCGAGCATACGGTCGACGCGTTCCGCTATATGTCGCAGCGGAAGAATATCGGCAAGGTAGTGGTGTCGATGGAGAGTCGAGAGTCGAGGGTCAAGAGTCAAGAGCCCGACCAGGTTTCCGATTCAACGTCGATGGTTCGTCGTGATGGCACGTATTTGATCACGGGCGGCACCGGTGCGCTGGGGTTGCAAGTGGCGGAGTGGTTGGCGGGGCAGGGGGCCGGGGTGATTGCGCTGATGTCGCGGCGGGAGGCGTCGGCCGAGGTGGAGACGGCACTCAATGCGATTCGCGAGTGTGGCAGCAAGGTGGTGGTTATTCGGGGCGACATAGCCGATGCGGACTCGCTAGCCGGCGCGCTCGCTCAGTTACCGAAAGACGCGCCGCCGCTGCGTGGCGTGATTCATGCCGCCGGTGTGCTGGCCGATGGCATTCTTACCGACATGACGCTCGACCAGCTCGATCGCGCGATGGCGCCCAAGGCGCAAGGCGCGCGCAATCTGGATGTGGCCACTCGTAATGCGCCGCTCGACTTCTTCGTGATGTTCTCATCGGTTGCCAGCGTGCTGGGCTCGCCCGGCCAGGCCAACTACGCGGCTGGTAATGCCTACTTGGATGCACTGGCCCACGCCAGGCGAGCCCAAGGCCTACCGGCCACGGCGATCAACTGGGGTCCATGGGCCGGTTCGGGCATGGCTGCCGAGGCAGGTCGCGACGCCTCGGTGAAATCGCGCGGCATGGGACTCATCGAGCCAGAACAAGGTCTGGAACTGCTCGGTCGCTTGATCAAGTCTGGCGCGGCCCAGGTCGCTGTAATGGATGCCGGTTGGGCCGACATGTTCCGAATGCTCGGCTCGCGCCGGCCGGCTCTGTTCAACACCATCGCCGAAGAAGTCAAGGAATCGGGCGGCGAAGCCACGACTGGTCGTGTCGACCATGCATTCCGGCAGCAACTGATCGACGCCAACGAGGCAACGCGTATTTCACTCGTGCAAGAGTTTATCCGCCAGGAACTGGCCCGGATTATCGGCGTCGATCCGAGCGGCCTCGAAGTCGATCAACCACTTAGCACGTTCGGCCTCGATTCGCTCCTCGCGCTGGAGCTTAAGAACAATCTGGAAAGCCGACTCGACTTTACTTTGCCGATGGCCAAGTTGATGGAAGGTCCCAGCATTGCTTCACTGGCGGCGGTTACGGCCGAGCTGGTAGCAGGCGGCAGCCCAGCCAGCACGAATACCGCAAAAAGCGACGAAGAATGGACGCCGCTCATAGCATTGCAATCGTCGGGCAACCGACCGCCGCTGTTGCTGCTGCCAGCACTGGGCGGCGACATCCGCTGCTATGCCGATCTCGTGCAACTCTTGGGCGAGGAACAACCCGTCTATGCGTTCCGCCCACGCGGCATCGATCAAGACTTGCCGCCTCACCAAACAATCGACGAAATGATCCGCGATTACATCGCAGCCGTGCGCGAGTTGCAACCGACCGGGCCGTATCAGATTGCTGGTTGGTCGGCGGGCGGCTCGCTGGCTTTCGCCCTGGCCGAAAAGCTGGAACGCGAAGGAGAGAAAGTCTCGCTGTTTGCGATGTTCGATGCACCGTTGCCCTCGACATTCCGGGGCGTGAATGTCGACGACGACGCAAAGTTCTTGTGCGAGCTGGTGAGCTTTGCCAGCCGCTTCTCCGGCACGGAAATTCACATTGATCTGGACGAGTTGACCAAACTCGCGCCGGAAGAGCAATTCAAGTATGCGCTGGATGAAGCCCGCCGGGCAGGCATTGTGCCGGCCGAAACTCCGGAAGATTACATTCGCCGTCTGGTGCGAGCCGGCGAGGCGAATGTCCGCGTGTTGCAAGGATACGAACCAGGCCACCTCAAAACACCGATTCGGATGTTCGTGCCGCGAAGCAAGGCCGCGCTCGTGGGTTTGGCGGGCATCGCGCCGGCCAGCGGCAACGATCGGAGCTGGTCGGGCCGCCATGGGAATGTCGTGGACGTTCACGAAGTGCCAGGTGACCACTTCACGATGATGCTTGGCGACGGCGCTGCTTTCATCGCCGCGCACTTGAACAAGCTGCTGGACGGCGCACCGACCAAGACTCGCGAGCCGCAATCATCTGCATCGTAGTCGGCTACTGCAAAAATAGTTTTTCGCGGTTCGCCTCTCGCGACCCGCTGGCATTGCTGGCATCTGGCGGCGGAACCCATTAAAGTGCGACATAGTGGGCAGGCTTTGTCGCATCACGCTCTTGGTTCCCACGAGACTCGCGCAAAGCCGTGCGATTTGATTCACCGGGCAGGCCGCCGGGCTCCGATGTTCATTCAAAACGGGCCCACGCTGGGCACTTCTTGGTAATCGCACACGCCTTGTTTCGGGTGCCCCGTGATTATTCGGTACGTTTATTTGGGTTGGATCCGAGGCCAGATGCAGCGGTTCGTGGCCGACTCACGCCGCGCCCGCGCGCTGCAACACACCACGCTGCTATCGAAGATCCTGCGCAATCGAGATACGGCTTTTGGCCGGGATCATGGGTTTGCGAGCATTCGATCCGTGGCCGATTTTCGCGCTCAAGTGCCGGTTCGCACGTACGAAGATCATCGGCCGTACATCAACCGCGTGTTGGCAGGTGATGTGAACGCGCTGTTTGCTGCGGGGACGAAGGTGCTGATGTTCGCCATGACTTCGGGCACCACCGGCGAGCCCAAGCGCGTGCCGATCACGGCAGAGCTATTTCGCGAATACAAGTCTGGCTGGCACATCTGGGCCGGCGGGCTGTACGGTGATTACCCACGTTTGCTCCTCAAGCGGTCGCTGCAATTGAGCAGCGACTGGCAGCAATACCGAGCGCCTAGTGGCGTGCCCTGCGGACAAATCAGCGGCTTGGCCGCGAGTACCCGGCCTCGAATCGCCCAGTTCATGTTTCTGCCGCCGCCCGCGACGGCTTGCATCCACGACGCCGCGGCCAAGCACTATACCACGCTACGGTTCGCGCTCGCCAACCGCAAGATCGGCAGCATTATGACGGCCAATCCGAGCTCGCTCGTGGAATTTGCCCGTCGAGCCAATCAGCAGTGCGAATCGCTGTTGCGCGACATCCACGACGGCACGCTCTCGTGCGAAGTGCCCGCGCACGTTCGGCAGTTGCTGGCTCGTGCTATCCGCAGGCGTCGTCCGCGGCGTGCCCGCGAGCTGGAGCGTCTGATCGAAATTCACGGCTCGCTGCTGCCGAAACATGCCTGGCCGGCGCTCTCGTTGCTCGCTGTGTGGACGGGCGGCTCGGTCGGCGTGTTCTTGCCGCAATTGCCCGAATTGTATGGCGACGCCATGGTTCGTGACCACGGCCTCTCGGCCAGCGAGGGGCGCATGACTATTCCATTGGCCAACGGAACATCGGCCGGTCTGCTCGATTTTTATCATCACTACTTCGAGTTCATTCCCGTCAAGGAATACGGCACGGAATCACCCACAGTGCTCGAAGCGCACGAGCTCGAGACGGACCGCGACTACTACATCCTCCTCACGACCTCCGGCGGCTTGTATCGCTACGACATTCACGACATAGTGCGCTGCGTTGGCTTTCGCGGCGAAGCGCCGATGCTCGAGTTTTTGAACAAAGGAAAATATTTTTCCAACCTGACCGGCGAAAAACTGAGCGAGCACCAGGTCGTAAGGGCAGTCGAGCGAAGCTTTGCCGAATTGAATCTGCCGGTCGATTGCTTCGCGGTCGCGCCGATCATGGAGGAGCAACCACGGTATGTGCTCTTGGTGGAGCCCAAGTTTCGACGGGGCATCGAAGCCGGCTTGGCGGCTCGCGTACAGGCGAATCTCGAGCAACTCAACGAGGAGTACGCGTCCAAATGTGCGAGTGGCCGCATCCGGCCTTTGACAGTGCGTGAGGTAGCCCCCGGAACGTGGTACAATATGCGGCAACAGAAAACGGCCGCCCGGGGCAACTTCGAGGAATACAAGCACGCGTTCCTGGTCGAGGATCTATCGTTTGTCGAGCGAATGACGACGGCCCCACCAGCCGCCGCTCCCTCGGCTGCGATTTCGCTCTCCAACGGCGCACCGGATGATTCACCAACGCATTCACCGGCCGCGGCCTAAGCCTCACATTTTGCTGCCGATCGGAGGCTCTTGATGCCGTCCCTCAATCTGCTGATCACCGGCGCGACCGGGCTCGTCGGACAAAACTTTGCCCCTCGGGCTGTCGCCGCCGGCTACAACGTACTGGCGATGGTTCGTCGCAACTCGGATCGGAGCGCGCTCGCGGGGCTGCCGATACGATTCGTCGAAGGCGACCTGACCGATCCGGAAACATTGCCGGCGGTCGTGGCCGAAGCAGACATCGTGCTGCATGCCGCCGCCCATGTCGGTGATTGGGGGCCGGTGGAAAAGTACCGCGCCGTCAATGTCGTAGCGCTCGAGCACCTGCTCACCGCGGCCGGGCAAACGGGACGCCTGCAACGATGGATTCAAATCAGCTCCCAGAGCGTCTATCCCGTGCGGCATCACTATGGCACCGATGAATCAGCGGGACCGGACCTCACGAATACAGACGGCTACATGAAAACCAAGGCCGAGTCCGAGGTCGTCGTTCAGCGACACGTCAAGGATTATGGCTTGTCGGCCGTGATCCTTCGGCCCGGATTCGTTTACGGCCCCG
>CAZGMU010000023.1:11274-22708 GCA_964526975.1 uncultured Planctomycetaceae bacterium | reverse complement strand
TATCTACGATCGTGCCGGCACTCCCTATATAGCCGACCCGTCTCGGGTCGATCGCCCCGCCGCCAGTCCGCGCTTCTGGCAAGCGACAACTTGCACAATGACCGCCGCCACGCTGCTGCTCGCGACGATGCTCGTTTGGCAAAACCGTTCGCAGCCTCTAGTGCAACAAACGCCGAAGTCTCGACCGCCGGAGGGTCTTGTCCGCGTATCGCAAGGCGTGGACACAGATCAGGTGAATCGCTTCGCAATCCGCGGTTTGTGGATGTCGACTCGGCCAGCCGGCTACTTGGGAACTCGATACGTCGCGTTGACCCGAGACGAGGGCGATTTTCCGTCGGCCTATTCGACTCCCAACGGAGACTCAAATCTCCCGGCAAATTTCGATTCTAAACCGGCGACGCCGGGCCGGCTGCTCGACGAGTTGTTGCCGGCACATTCGGGTTCGCGTCCGTCGCGTTCATGACGTTTTCAAAGGGCCATCGTATGTCACGAATTTACTTCCATTTTTGCGTCGCGATCGCAGCGGCATTCGCATCCACTGCGCATGCTGACGTAACGTACACGGATGCCAAAGACGCCCAATTTCTGACGATTCGATTGACCGTCACGCCGGCCGACGTGCCGGTACCGGCGTTGCGATATCGCCTGATGCCGCGAGAAATCGATCTCAAGCCGGGTAACGCCGCGCCGTATTACTACCGCGCGCAGATCGAACTTCGCGACACGATGAAGGTGATTCGAGATAGTTTCGACCTGGATGCACAGCTCAATCCTTGGTTCACCGTCGATGCCGACGCCACGCCGATCGCGCAGCTCCCCTTGGACCAAGTTCGTAAGGCGAGCCAAATGTTTGACTCGATCTATGACAGCCATTTGAAACCGGCCTTCAAGCGCCGGAGCTGCGACTGGGAATTGGATCTTCAAGACTGGCGAGGCATCGAGCTCATTTCCGTTCGTCTCGAGGAGTTCCAGAGGAGTCGAGAAATCGCCCGGATGATCAGTCTGCGAACGCGCCTGGCCATCGCCGAGCGCCGTTACGCGGATGCGGTCGAGTTGATGGGGCAAAATTATCGGCTCGGGCGCGATGTCGCCAAAGGGCCGCTGATCGTATGTGGCCTGATTGGAATCGCGATCAACAACATGACCAATCGAACCTTGCTCGAGCTGATTGCCAATCCCGATTCGCCAAACATGTACTGGGCACTCGGAGAATTGCCCCAGCCGCCCATCGATTTGCGACCCGCGATTCGATTCGAAATGGATTTTGGACCTCGGATGTTTCCGATTATTCATCATTCGGAAACGACAGACCGCTCGTCGCAGGAATGGAACCGGCTGTTCACACAGGCAGTTCGCGACGTCATGCAACTAGGCGGTAAGCCGGTATGGTTCGGCAACGGCGCAGCGCTCAAAGAGTCAGCTCCTGGCCTCGCGGCAACAGCTCTGGGCCTGATCGGCTACACGCATGCGAAAGAACGACTCATTGCCGATGGAATGGACCCCGCGCGGGTCGAGAAGATGGCTGTCGGTCAGGTGATCGCGATTTACACCGAGCGCAACTATCGCCGCTTCGCCGACGATTGGGAAAACTTGTGGCAGGTTCCGTTTGCGCAGTCCGAAGTAATGTCGCGCCAACTGGATCAGAAGTTGTATGCAGCCCGGCCATTCAGTGCAGCGCCGGACCGCGAAATTCTTCCGCTCATGAACATGTTGCTGCCGGCGCTTCAAGCTAGCCGCGCGGCGCAAGTACGCCTGGATCGTGATGTCGCCTCGCTAAAAGTGATCGAAGCGTTGCGGATGTACGCGGCCAAGCACGACGGCAGACTGCCGGCTCGTTTGGAGGACATCGATCAGATTCCGGTTCCCAAGAATCCCGCGACCGGCAAGCAGTTTGAGTATCGGCTGGAAGGGACGACGGCGATCCTGGAGTTGCCGCCGTCGGATCGCTTGTCGAGCGGCAATTGTCGCTACGAAATCAAAATCGCACCGCGAAAGTAATGAGGAAACAATCTCCGTAGCTGGATTCGTCAGAATTCAGACGAACAGAGAGAGGTCTGAATTCTGGCGAATCCAGCTACATTGAAACACGTAACCTCTTCTTCCACGAGAATCTTATGCTCAAACAAATCCTCCTGACAGCGCTTTGTGCGACGGTCGCCCTGCTCACTCCGCTCTCCACAGCGCGTGCGGCCGCCGACACGGCAACTAGTAACTCTCCGCTCGCCCCCTTCGTCAACGACGACACCTTCGCCGTTGGCTGCCTCCGATTAGGCGCCCTGAATTCCGCGGGCGCGCTCGACGGTCTTTTGCAGCAACTATCCAAACTTCCAGGTCAAACGTCCACCGACAGCGCTACCATTCAGACGATCGCGGGCGTGATCAAAAGCCTGCAATCCGCCGGTGTGGTCGACGCTTACGTTGTCCTCGGCCTTGCCGACCTCCACAAGAACGGTGGACCGCTGCTGGTCCTGACAGCGAAAACCGACCAGGATCGCGCCGCGGTCGCGTCTGTTCTGGAAGGACTCGCCAAGCAAATCGCGGCTAATCCCGCCATGCCGAAGCTCGCCATTCGGCCACATGGTCCGACGACACTGCTCGTCGGTTTCGAGCCGGTCGTGGCCCGCTACGAATCGGTGAAGCCGATCGATCGCGCGAACTTGATCAAGCCGCTCGAACGACTAAACGCCGACGGCGCAGCCGCCTCGGTTGTCGTTGCCCCCGGAGCCGACTTCCGCCGTGTTATCCGTGAATTGTGGCCGGCGCGTTCCGATTCCGCCGTCCCGCTGAGCGGCGAACTGATAAATCGTTGGCTGTCGTTGGAAATTGCCGTCGATGCGCCGCCGCAGTTGAAACCGCGTATGGCGCTAGAGGCTCGCGATGCCGAAGCGGCCCAAGCCTTCGCCAAACTCTGGGAAAACCTGCCCGCCGTCGTGGCCGACTTCGGCGAAAACAAAAGGGCAATCGCCCAGATGAAAGGTTTCGCCGAACTGGTAGTTGGCCTCTTCCCGGCGAAGATCGCGGAAAAGCGAGTAGATATTGCTCTGACAAGTGACCGCGCCCAGGTCGAAAAGCTAACCGCCTTGTTAAGCAAAGCCACCGAAGCCGCGTTGGAATCCAGTCGGCAAGCGGCGCGGATGCAGAACTTCAAAGAAGTTGCGCTCGGTATACTCAACTATGAGTCCGCGCGCAAACATCTTCCTGGCCCAGCCATCCTCAACAAAGACGGCCGGCCCCTCTTGAGCTGGCGCGTGGCAATCCTGCCCTATCTGGATGACCAGAACCTCTACCTCTATCGCCAGTTCCATCTAGATGAGCCCTGGGACAGCCCGCACAATCTCAAGTTGCTAAAGAAAATGCCGAGCGTATACGGCGACCACGCCTATCCGGCACTGGCTCGCGAAGGAAAGACCACCGTGGTTGCGCCTATCGGTTCAAAGACTGTTTTTGATACCAAAGACGGAACCAGGTTTCCTGAAATCTCAGACGGAACGGCATACACAATTCTCGTCGTCGAGGCTCCAGCCGAAAAAGCCGTTCCTTGGACCAAGCCCGCAGACTGGGAGGTCGACATGGCCCATCCCAAACGCGGCCTCGAACGCACCGATCGCGATCGGTTCATTGCGGCCTATTGTGACGGCTCGGTCTCCGTTATACCTGCGAACGCGGATGAAAAAACTCTTCGTGAGAATCTCACTCGGGACGGCGGCGAGGTTACCAAGCGGCCATGACTTTCCGACCCGGAACGGGTCGGTTATATAGCCCGATCGTTTCGGCCGGGACAGGACTTGAACTATCGCACGATTCGGCGGGGAATTTCACTATCGCCGACCAAAGCGGCGCAGAATCCGGCGCACTCGGCGCACAAAATCGCCCGTGTGACGCCGATCTGGCCGAGGTCGTCCAGTCGTGGCCGTCGCTGCCCGACGCGCTAAGGGCGGGCATCCTGGCGATGGTGCGGGCCGCCCGCGGCGCAGATTGAATCCGTGCTCGGGCGCTCCCGCGATTCCCAATAGGTACTTGGAAAGATCACTCCGATGGCGAGGCGTGCGGGAACAGCCACCATCGTAGGCACAGTTTGTTTTGCGTGCCCGATTTGCGGTATGCCCGCCGTATCCCGCGAGTATTCGCATCGGCTCGCATTTGGTAGAGCAACACGTGCCGGGGGCTCCACGGCTCCAAAATCTTAACCACGCCCCGGCGCTTCTCTGACCTGGCTACCTGAGTTATCTCGGCCGCCGCGATGTGAAAAACGAATCTTACCTTTCGGCACGAACGTCGCGACTTTAAATTGACATAGCCATCGTTCCCTAGAGGTTTCGGAGGGGTGCTCACGCACGATATTTCTATGACGCGCACCTTCACCAGCCTCGCCGGCGGACAAAGGCCGAGCCCAGCGTCGCCCGCGGTTGCCGCCGGCCCGTGGGGCTGGGTACATTAAACGCTTCGGGCGTCCGCCGCGGTCGCTCCCTGGCCGGCGACCATTGAATCCGGGGCGCCCGCGACAAAACCTTCGCCTGCTGACCGCCGCGCCTCCTCGCTCCGACCGATCGTCGGCAGGTGACAGGATCTCGGTTCGGCCTCGTGCCGAGGCGACAGGGAAGGAATCGCCTTGGAAAACATCGAACAACTCGAATCCGATCTCTGGTCCGCGGCCGATAACCTTCGCGCCAACTCGAAGCTGACCTCCTCGGAGTACTGCATGCCGGTGTTGGGCGTGATCTTTCTGCGCCACGCGACGAACCGGTATGACGCGGCGGCGGCACAAATCGCGGCCGATCAGGCGGCCGGCAAGATGCCGAAGCGCGCCCTGGGGAAAGCCGACTTTATCAAACGCCGCGCGCTAAAGCTCCCCAAGGAAGCCCGCTACGACGAACTGCTCAAGCTCCCCAAGGGCGCCAACCTCGGCAGCGCGCTCGTCAAGGCGATGGAGGCGATCGAGAACGACTTCGAGCCGCTCAAGGGGCAGCTCCCCAAGGACTACGACAAGTTCGAGAACGATCTGCTCGAAGACCTCTTGCGCGTGTTCGATAGCGAGACGCTCCGCACGGCCGCCGGCGACGTGTTCGGGCGCATCTACGAATACTTCCTGATGAAGTTTGCCATGCAGGGGGCGCAGGACAACGGCGAGTTCTTCACGCCTCCATCGCTCGTGCAAACGATCGTCAACGTGATCGAACCGGATCACGGCACGGTGTTCGACCCGGCCTGCGGTTCGGGCGGCATGTTCGTGCAGAGTAGCCACTTCATCGAACGGCTGGGCCAGGACACGGCCCACCGCGTCACGTTCTACGGCCAGGAGAAAACGGCCACCACCATTCGGCTGGCCAAGATGAACCTCGCCGTCCACGGCCTGGAGGGCGACATCCGCGAGGCCAACACCTTCTACGAAGACGTCCACAACCTCTACGGCAAGTGCGACTTCGTCATGGCCAATCCGCCGTTCAACGTCGATATGGTCGATGCCGAGAAGGTGAAGGACGACCGCCGGCTGCCATTCGGCTTGCCCGGCGTCAACAAGCAGAAAAAGGTCTCCAACGGCAACTATCTGTGGATTTCCTACTTCCACAGCTACCTGGGTCCGAAAGGTCGGGCCGGGTTCGTTATGTCGTCGCAGGCCAGTAGCGCCGGCCACGGCGAGGCCGAGGTGCGCCGCAAGATCGTCGAGACGGGCGAGGTGGACGTGATGATCTCGATCCGCTCGAACTTCTTCTACACCCGCACCGTGCCGTGCGAGCTATGGCACTTCGATCGGGGGAAGCCGAAAGAGCGGCGCGACCAGGTGCTGATGCTCGACGCGCGGAACATCTTTCGCAAGGTGACGCGCAAGATTTACGACTTCACGCCGGAGCAGCTCGCCAATCTCACGGCCATCGTCTGGCTGTATCGTGGCGAGTCGCCGCGATTTCTGGCGCTGGTGCAAAGCTACCTGGAGCAGACGCTTGCCGAGGCGGCGAAGCTCGCCGAGCCGGCGGCGGCGCTCAAAGCGGCGCATCAGGCGGTGGTCGATGCCACGGCGCCGTTTCTCAAAACGCTCAAGGCTTGTCCCTTGCGAGACGTACTGAAGGAGCACGACGCCGCGGCCAAGGCGTGCTGGGCATCGCTCGACGAGTGGCTGGGCCGCATCGCCAAGGACTGGAAGAAGCCAAGTGAAGCCAAGCCCGCGGCCCTACAAAAACGGTTGGCATCGCTCGACCCGCTCGCCGCAGCTTGCCGCGATCTGGTGAAGGACGTCGATCTCGTCTGCAAGCTGTCGGCGCGCGTCGTCGATGTGGCCGAGAAGGACGAGTCGGCCCGCGAGCACGACGAGTGGGATAGCCGCGCGATTGGCCGCCTGCAGAAGGACCTCGACGCGCGGCGGAAGGAACTCGTCGAGCAGCTCAAGCGGACCGCCTACTTCGAGCGGCAGGCCCACTGGCTGCTGTCGCGGTTCCCTGAGGGGAAGTTCGCGCCGGTCGCCGGCCTGTGCCGCGCCGTGACAACCGCCGAGATCGAGGCGGCCGATTGGAGCCTCACCCCCGGCCGCTATGTTGGCGTGGCGCCGCCGGAGGTCGACGAGGATTTTGACTTCGAGCAGACGCTCCAAGACATTCATACCGAACTGGCCGACTTGAACGAAGAAGCCGTCGCGCTGGCCGCGAAGATTCAGGAGAACTTCGAGGGGCTGGGGGTATGAGCAAGAAACCGGCGGCGGTTCCCGCCGATTACGCCAAATTGTTGGCCGAGGTGAAGGAGCGCGTTCGCACGGCGCAATACGCGGCCTTGCGCGCGGTCAATAAAGAATTGGTGGCCTTGTATTGGGACATCGGCAGAATGATCGTGAACCGCCAAACCGATGCCGCTCACGGGGCGGCGATTGCGGAAAAGCTGGCCGCCGACCTGCGGAATGAATTTCCTGGAATCAGCGGATATTCTCGCCGCAACGTCTTCTATATGCGCGAATTCTATCTGGCCTACAGCGAACAGCCAAAAGTGCAACCATTGGTTGCACAAATTGGCTGGACCCAGAATCTGCTCATTCTCCAACGCTGCAAAGACCCCTTGCAACGCGAATTCTACATCCGCATGACCAAAAAGTTCGGCTGGACCAAGAATGTCTTGATTCATCAGATCGAGGCACAGGCCTACGAATCCACGCTGCTAGGCCAAACCAACTTTGACAAGGCGTTGACCCCGGCCCTCCGCGCCCAGGCCAAACTGGCGGTGCGTGACGAATACACCTTCGACTTCCTGGAATTGGGGGATCAGCATGGCGAACGCGAACTGGAACGTGCCCTGATTGCCCGCATCGAAGACTTCCTCCGCGCGATGGGCGGACTGTTTGCCTTCGTCGGCAGCCAGTTTCCGTTGGAAATCGATCAGAAGGAGTACTTCATCGATCTATTGCTCTATCACCGGCGGCTGCGTTGCCTAGTGGCGCTGGAATTGAAGATCGGTGAGTTCCAGCCAGAGTTCGTGGGCAAGATGCAGTTTTATCTGGCCGCGCTCGACGCGCAGGTACGCGAGGCTCACGAGCAAGCCTCCATCGGGATCATCTTGTGCAAAGAGAAGGGCCGCACAGTGGTCGAGTACGCACTGCACGATGCACGCAAGCCGATCGGTGTGGCGACCTACCGCACTGTCAAGCGTCTGCCCAAGGAGTTGCAAGGGGAGTTGCCCGCCCCGGAGCAAATCATCAAACTGCTGGAGGACGCGCCATGAGCCTCACCCCGCGCCCCATCCGACGTATCGCAATGATCGAACTGGCCGACCTGAATGAGGAAGCCGTAGCGCTGGCCGCGAAGATTCAGGAGAACTTTGAGGGGCTGGGGGTATGAAGCTCTTAGCAAACTGGCCGCACATGCGGCTAGGCGATATTTCTCTGAAGATCGGCAGCGGATCAACACCTCGCGGCGGTGATAGTGTTTATCAATCTGAAGGCCCTGCAATCATCCGCAGCCAGAACGTATACAACGGCGTATTCAACTACGACGGCCTCGCTCGCTTGAGCAATGAGCACGCTGAACAACTTGCTGGGGTTACTGTCGAAGCCGGCGACATACTGCTCAATATTACCGGGGACTCGGTAGCGAGGTGCTGCCAAGCGCCGGGATCAGTGTTGCCCGCCCGAGTGAACCAGCATGTCGCAATCATCCGACCAGATCGCGAGAAACTGAATCCCCAGTTTCTTTGCTACTATCTGATATCGCCATTAATGCAAGCCTATCTGCTCTCCATCGCCGGAAGCGGTGGTACTAGAAAGGCACTGACGAAAGGGATGATTGAGGAGCTTCACGTTCCTAGCCCATCGCAGGACACTCAGAAGCGAATTGTGGAGATCGTTGGAACCTACGACGCCCTGATCGAGAACAACCGTCGTCGGATGGGTTTGTTGGAGGAGTCGGCGCGGCTGTTGTACCAGGAATGGTTCGTCCGCCTCCGCTTCCCCGGCTACGAACACGTCCGAATCGCCGATGGCGTCCCCGAAGGCTGGGAGCGTAGACCACTTGGCCAGTGTGTGACGTTTCTTTCAGGCGGCACCCCCAGCAAATCGCGGAGTGATTTCTGGGAAGGTGACATACCCTGGATTAGTTCTGGGGAGATGACGATCCCACGCATTCACGACTCGACGCTCCACGTCACCGCTGAAGCCATTGATGTTGGCAGTCGGCTTGTGCCGGCCGACACAATCCTAGCCGTCGTTCGTGGCATGTCGCTCGCCAAAGAATTCCGAGTCTGCATTACTGCTCGCCCAGTATCGTTTAATCAAGACTTGAAAGCCTTCGCCTGCGAATCGACGGTCAATCCGGTGTATCTCTTCAACGCTCTTCTCGAACAACGGGACCAAATCCGCGATCGAGCCACCGAAGCCTCCCACGGTACCAAGAAACTCGATACTCCGGTTCTCGCGAGCGTCCCAATTCTCCTGCCCCCCTCAACGTGGCAAACTCGTTTTCTAGAACTCGTCGATCCGCTCAATGCATCGTGGGACAACCTGTATCAGCAAAACCAGAAGCTCCGCGCCGCCCGCGACCTGCTGTTGCCGCGTCTGATGAGCGGGGAGGTGGCCGTATGAGCCAACTGGCGTTCGCGGCTGGGCGCCCGGCGTTCTATAATTGCATGATTGCAGGCCAACTCGCCGCTGAGCGCTCCCGATGCCGACCGTCGCTGTAAAACCTGAACTGCTTCGCTGGGCGATCGATCGTTCCGGTTTGTCGACTGACGACCTGCAGGCCAAATTCCCCAAGCTCCAAGAATGGACGCGGGGCGAACGGCAGCCGACGTTTCGCCAGCTTGAGCAGTTCGCGCGCACGACGATGACGCCGCTGGGGGCAATGTTTCTCGATGCGCCGCCCAAGGAAGAACTGCCGGTCCCCGACTTTCGCACCCGCAACGACGCGCCGCTGCGGCGGTACAGTCCGAACCTGCTCGACACCATTCAAATGATGCAGCGCCGTCAGGCGTGGATGCGTGAATGGCTCATTGAACAGGAGACGCAGCCCCTCGATTTCGTCGGCTCGGCGACGACTGCGGCCAATTTCAAATCGCTGGCGCAGCGAATCCGCCAGCGGCTCGACCTCGATGCGGAATGGGCCGAACGTCTGCCGAATTGGGAAGATGCACTCGCGGCGCTCCGCCGGGCAATCGAGCGCATCGGGATAATCGTGTTCAGCAACGGTGTCGTGGGACTCAATAACCACCGTCCGCTCGACCCCGACGAATTCCGCGGCTTCGTGCTGTGCGACCCGATCGCGCCGGTGATCTTCGTCAACGACGCCGATACGAAATCGGCCCGCATCTTTACGCTGGCGCACGAGTTGGTTCACGTGTGGTTGGGGCAGGACGGCGTCTTCAACCTCGACCAGATGATGCCGGCCAGCAACGAGACGGAACGCTTCTGCAACCGGGTGGCCGCGGAGTTCTTGATTCCCGGCTACAAGCTGACCGAGCGCTGGGACGAGGCCCGCGCCACGGAGAAGCCATTTCATACGATCGCCCGCTGGTTCAAGGTGAGCCCCGTCGTCGCGGCGCGTCGCGCCCTGGATTTGAAGTTCATCACCAAGCCGGAATTCTTCCAGTTCTACGAGGCGGATCGCGCCGATTGGCTGAAGCAGAAAGAAAAGGATCGCAAGAAGCCGTCGGGCGGCAACTTCTACGCGACGCAGAACGTTCGCCTGGGCCGGCCCTTCTCCGCGGCGGTGGTGCGCGCGGCGCTGGAGGGCAGAATCCTGTACGAAGAGGCGTTTAACCTGACCGGCATGAAGGGGGACACCTTCCACAAGTACGCCGACATGGTCCTTCAGCGCGCGAGGGACGAACGTGAGTAAGCCACCGTACCTGTTGGACGCCAACGCCTTCATTGAAGCGAGCAACCGCTACTATGGATTCGACATCTGCCCCGGCTTTTGGTCGTCGCTCGCGGCGCAGCACGAGGCCAAGCGGGTCTTCAGCATCGACCGGATTGCCGAGGAACTGCAAGACGACAACTTGAAGGAATGGGTCGAGAACCAGGCGCCCGATACGTTTTTCAAGAAGGCCGAAGATCAAGCGGTCGTCGATAAGTTTCGCGACATGGTGAACTGGGTGTATGCCCAGTCGCAGTTCAGTGAGGCGGCCAAGAGTGAGTTTGCCTCGGTAGCTGACGGCTGGGTGCTCGCCTACGCGGCGGTCAACGGGATGATCGTGGTGACTCATGAGCAGTTCGCGCCCGACGCCCGGCGCAAGGTGCCCATCCCGAATGTGTGCGTCGAGTTCGAGATCGAATACGTGAACACGTTCGAGATGCTGCGGGCGCTGGGCGAGAAGTTCGTTCGAAGCACCAAGCGGCGGGGCCCGCGGCGACGGTCGAAAGGCGGCTGACCGGCTGGGGGCCGGGCTGTTCTGCTCGGATCTGGCGGGGACGGAAATATCAGATTGTGCCAACTCCGGCCGAATCGACGGATATTGGCACATATTCCTCGTCGCAAACAACCGAACACGATCCATAACTGTATATAGACAAATGACTTGCGAATGTGCCAATAATGGTTGAATGGCCCCGGCTTGCCCCTTTCTTCCGGCGCGAATCTTCCCATGTATACCGACGTCAACAGCGAAGACCAACTCGTGCAGGCGACGTTCGCCGAGCATTTGCAGAACGTGCTCGGCTGGGAAAGCGTTTATGCCTGGAACGATGAAACATTCGGACCGATGGGCACGCTGGGCCGCGCCGATACGCGCGAGATGGTGCTCGCGCGCGACTTGCGGCGGGCGATCGAGCGGCTCAATCGCGAGTTGCCGCCGGCGGCGGTGGAGGAGGCGGTCGCCAAGCTTACGCAGCACGACCACACCCGCTCGCTGCTGCAGCACAACCAGGAGCTTTACAAGTTCATTCGTGATGGCGTGCCGGTCAGTTTTCGCGACGCCCAGGGCCAGCTTCGCCACGCTCAGGCCCGCGTGATCGATTTCGCCAATGGCT
>CAZGMU010000023.1:7780-11264 GCA_964526975.1 uncultured Planctomycetaceae bacterium | reverse complement strand
GAGCCCAATAACCGCTTCCTGGCGGTGCGGGAGCTGAAGATCACCGGCCTGCGGGCGCCGAGTTACAATCGCCGGGCCGACCTGGTTTGCTTCGTCAACGGTTTGCCGCTGGTGTTCATCGAGTTGAAGGCGGTCTACAAGAACATTCGGGCCGGTTTCGACGGAAACCTGCGCGACTACCTCGACGAGAACGTCATCGCGCATGCGTTTCATCACAACGCATTTCTGATCGTCAGCAATGGCCATCGCGCCCGCTACGGCTCGATCACCAGCCAGTGGGAGCATTTCTACGAATGGAAGCGGCAGGATGAGAAGGACGCAGGAAGCGTCGAGGCGGAGGTATTGCTCAACGGCATGCTGGCTCACGATCGGCTGCTCGACCTCGTGGAGAACTTCATTCTGTTCGACGCCAGCAAGCCGGGAGCGACGCGGAAGGTCATTGCCCGCAATCACCAGGTGTTGGGGGTGAACCAGGCGGTCGATTCGGTCAGAGAGCAGGAGGAGTTGAAGCAGGAATTTCCGCCCGAGAAGCGTTTGGCCTACCGCGTGGTCGAATTGCCCCGCGCCGACGCGAGCGATGCGGACGTCCTGGCGCCGATCGAGCAACGCTTTGATCCTACTGAGCCACGCATGGTGAAGCTTGTTGAATCGGCCCATCCGAAACTGGGCAAGCTCGGGGTGTTCTGGCACACGCAGGGAAGCGGCAAAAGCTACTCGATGGCCTTCTTCGCCGAGAAGGTACGTCGGCAGGTGTCGGCAAAGTTCACGTTCCTGCTGATGACCGACCGCACCGATCTGGACACGCAGATCTACAGCACGTTTGTGGGCTGCGGCGTAGCCGACGAGCAGACGCCCCGCGCGGCGACCGGCGAGGACTTGCGGCGCCTCCTGAAGGAAAACCATCGGTTCGTGTTCAGCCTGATCCACAAGTTCAATCAGGATGTGAACCCGCACGAGCCCTACAGCACGCGCGACGACATTATCGTTATCTCCGACGAGGCCCATCGGACGCAGGCCGGCAAGCTGGCCCGCAACATGCGGCTGGCGCTGCCGAACGCCGCGTTCATCGGGTTCACCGGAACGCCGCTGTTCAAACACGACCAGCTCACGAAGCGCATCTTCGGCTCGTATGTATCTCGATACGATTTCAAACGCAGCGAAGAAGACGGCGCGACGGTGAAGCTGGTGTACGAGAACCGCGGCGAAAAGCTGGGGCTCGCTCGGCTCGACTTGAACGACCGGATTGCCAACGCCGTGGCGGAAGCCGCACTGGACTCCGACGAGGTAGCACTGCTCGAAAAGCTGCTGGGTAAGGACTACGAGGTAGTCACGGCCGATGACCGGCTCGACAAGATCGCCGACGATTTCGTCGAGCACTGTTCGACGCGCTGGGAGTCGGGCAAGGCGATGCTGGTGTGCATCGACAAGATCACCTGCGCGCGGATGTATCAGCGCATTACCCCGCGTTGGCAAGCTAAGTTGGCGGCTGTGGAGGCGGTCATTCCGCGACTTGAAGCGGAATTGGAGGCGATTACCGATACGGAAATACGAGAAACCAAGGAGAAGGAATTGGCCTGGTTGCGCGGGCAGGCGGCCTGGATGGCGGAGACGATCATCGAGATCATCATCAGCGAGGCGCAGAACGAAGTCGCAGACTTCAAAAAATGGGACTTCGACATTATTCCGCACCGCGCCCGGATGAAGCAGGGCTTCGAGGTGGGCGATAAGCGGGTCGACGTCGAATCGGCGTTCAAAGATCCCGATCATCCGTTTCGAGTGGCGGTCGTGTGTGCCATGTGGCTGACCGGCTTCGACGTCGAATGCCTTTCGACGCTGTACATCGACAAGCCGATGAAGGCCCATACGTTGATGCAGGCGATCGCCCGAGCGAATCGCGTGTATCCTGGCAAGGACTTTGGCCTGATCGTGGACTACAACGGCATGCTCAAGAGCCTGCGAGAGGCTCTCGCTCAATATGCCCTCGGCGACGACGGCGATGGCGAGGAGGAGATCGTCGCCCCGATTGAAGAACGCGTGCAGGCGCTGATCGAGGCCATCGAGGAGACGGAGAACCACTTGCGGAGCCTCGGGTTCGACCCCGGTCGACTCGTCGGCGCTCGCGGATTCGCCAAGATTCAAGCACTCGCCGACGGCGTGGAAGCGGTCTACACGACGGATGAGAGCAAGCGACGGTACGAGATCCTGGCCCGCATCGTGTTCTCTCGGTTCAAGGCGCTCATCACGGAGCCAGCGGCGGTCGCCTATGCCGAAGGGCATGACAACCTGGAAGCGATCTACAAGAAGCTTGTTGAACGTCGAGATGCATCTGACGCCACCGCGTTACTGAAAGAGCTCCACCGAATCGTCAACGAGGCGATCCGCGCTGCGGCGTCGGGCGACGACCAACGGGAATCGAAGCTCTTTGACTTGAGCCAGATCGATCTCGTGAAGCTACGTGACGAGTTTGCCAAACGGTGCAAACGCAAGGCGACGGCGCTCCAGGATATTCGGAAGGTCGTCGAGGATAAGCTGGCAGCGATGCTGGCCGCGAATCCGCTGCGAATGGATTACTACAAAAAGTACTCCGACATTATCGCCGACTACAACCGCGAAAAGGATCGCGTCACCATCGAGGAGACGTTCGCTCGCTTGGTCGATTTGGCCAATAGCCTCGACGCTGAACAGCGTCGTGCCGCCGAAGAGGGGCTCAGCGAAGAGGAGTTGGCGCTGTTCGATTTGTTATCCAAGGATTCCTTGAGCAAGGTTGATCGAGAACGAGTGAAGCAGGCCAGCCGCAGCTTGCTGGCGTCGATCGAGCGTCTGATCGCCCCGCTAGAACGCTGGACCGACAAAGAGCAAACGCAAGCCGAGGTTGAGACCTTCATCCTCGATCACGTGTTTCTGAACCTGCCCTCTCCGCCGTTTACCGATGAAGAGAAGGCAGAAGTTGCGAAGCGAGTCTACCAGCACATTTGGCAAAAGTGCGTCGCTCCGCAGACGACAGCGGCCTAAAGTGGTTCGGCCGATTTGTCGAACCATTCGAGCACGTCACGTCCGAGCACATAGCCTCGGCGGCCCAGCCGTTTAACCTTCAGCCCTTTTCGTCGTGCCTGCCATAAACTCTTCCTGCCGAGGCGCAGTCGCGCGCTCAATTCTTCCATCGTATAGAGTGAATCGGCAGAAATCAAACCGGGCTTTTCGCTTGTGGTTGTTGGCATTGTCGATCCTCAATCTAGTTCTGACGGCTGGGGTTCGGCGGCTAGTCTTTCGATGTAGGCAATCGCATCGTGGCCGCGCACGAACTTGCGTTTGCCCACGGTCAACATGGGTAACGCGATACCGCGCAACCGTGCTTCGCGCACCCTTGTTTGGGAAATCCCGCTGGCTTCGTAGAATCCGCGCAGCGTGTAAAGCCGTTCGGGGGCGATGAATGACGGCACGCTTTTCATGCCACTCAAGGTAGTTCACGCTCGCCCCAGGTGAA
>CAZGMU010000023.1:0-7770 GCA_964526975.1 uncultured Planctomycetaceae bacterium | reverse complement strand
AAGCCGCTATAATAGCTACGGGGTTAGGGGCGCAATCTAGTTTCTCCCAGCCAATATTCCCTGGGGGTTGGGGGGGCGCTGTCTCAATCCTGAGTGCGTACGGAGGCTCATCTTATGGCCGGCAGACCAAGAACGATGTTGAAACGCGTCGCGCGAATTCTTGAGCGGCAGCAGAAGCTGGCTGTTGAGCTTCGCGACCTGATCCCGAGCCGAAGGCAATGACGACGCTCGCAGCATTCCTAAAGTCGTACATTGACGGACGCGCCGACCGGAAACCGGCGACGAAGGTCGTTCGCGGCCAAGTGATTCGCGACTTAAACGGAATTCTTCGGTGAATTGCGGGACGTGCGAACCATCACGCCGGGCGACGCCGACGATTTCAAGCAATCCCTTGTTAATTGGAAGCTGGTCCCCACTACGATTCACAAGTGTTTACAAACGGCCCGCTCATTCTTCCTCGCCCTACGGCGTCGGAAGTTGATCGACGAAAACCCGTTCGATGGTGTAAAGGCGGCTGCCGCGGGCATTAAGGATCGGCAACGCTTCGTAACACGCGACGAAATCGACCTCGTCCTCGCCGTCTGTCCAGACCATCATTGGAAGGCGATCGTCGCCTTGGCTCGCTACGGCGGCCTACGCTGCCCGTCTGAAGTCTTATCGCTTCGCTGGCAAGACATTGATAGGGACGCCAACCGGATCATCGTCACCTCGCCGAAGACCGAGCACCATGCCGGAAAGGCGAGCCGCACAATTCCGTTGTTTCCCGAGCTACTGCCGGTTCTCAATAAGGCTTTCGACTTAGCACCTGAAGGCGCGGTATATGCCGTCGATGAAAAGTTCCGCAAGGCAGCAAACGGGCCAACGGGCTGGATGAGCGCGAACTTGCGGACGACGTTCCAGAAGATCGTTACGCGTGCCGGACTGACGCCGTCGCCCCGGCTATTCCAAAACCTGCGAGCCAGCCGGGAAACGGAACTTATCAAAAAGTATCCAGTACAAGTGGTCACGGACTGACTCGGCAACACGCCCAAGATCGCCATGCGCCATTATCTGATGACCACCGACGAACACTTCGAGGCGGCCGTGAAGGGCGGCGGACCGCCTGCCGAAGTCTTGGACGAAGATGCCGCCGAGAAGGCATCGGAAAAAGCGGCGCAAAATCCGGCGCAGCGGGCGCACGCTGCGTGTCGCGGCGACTCGCACGAACAAAGTTGCGTACATAAAAAACCCCGGACTTTGCCAGGGTTAGCGAGTAGTAGCGATTTGACGCAACTCCCCGAAATGGCGGGGACAGTACTGCGTTACGCGTTTGCTAGCACGTCAACTCTTTCGCCTTGGCACGTACCCGAGCATCTGATATTTTGCTTTCCCGCATCACTGAGTTGCCTAAAACATCGCGGGAAAAATTCCGATGCAAAAACTGCCGGCCGACACGGAAGGAGGCCAGATGACGATCGACCACCAGGCACAACTGCGTGTACACATCCGTTGGATGATTCGGCGTGATATGGCCGAAGTCCTGGAGATCGAGCGGGGCGCCTTCGAGTTCCCCTGGTTCGAAGAGGAATTCATCCGCTGCTTGCGACAACGCAATTGCATCGGCATGGTCGCTGAACACGCCGAGCGCGTCGTTGGCTTCATGATCTACGAGTTGCACAAAACGCGGCTTCACATCCTCAACTTCGCTGTCGCTTCCGACGTTCGCCGTCGTGGCATCGGCAAGCAGATGATGGAGAAGCTGATCGGCAAGCTTTCGAGCCAGCGCCGCACGCGGATCTCGCTCGAAGTCCGCGAAACGAACCTGGCCGCTCAAGTTTTCTTCCGCTCCAACGGTTTCAAGGCCACGAGCGTGCTGCACGAGTTCTACGATGACTCGCCGGAGGATGCCTACCTGATGCAGTTTTGCTGCGAGCCGCAGGAAGCCGATCTCATCCTGCCGATGAATCGCATCGACCGCATGGCGGGGTAGAAAGCCGCGACCGGTGGTCGCGGCCTTTATAGCTCGATGATCGATGCTTCCCTAGTCGGTAAATCCACTACCGCGATGCTATGCGGGTTCGCGCGATAAATCGCGCCTGGATTCAGCACGACCGTTTCTCCATGTTGATCGATGGCCGCGACATGCGTGTGGCCGTAGCACACAAGATTATAGCGGCCACTGCTGATTGCTTCACGAAATCGATATCGCTCGTGGCTGTGCAGCAGGGCAACTTTTACGCCGTCGAATTCCAACTCGCCAAACAATCCGTGGCAGGTTTGCCCAGCAGCTTTGATCTCTTCGGCAAACGCAGTCATGCGCTCGTCGCAGTTGCCAAACACGAAATGCGTTGGCCATTGGGCAAATAGCTCCACCACCGCCATCGAGCCAATGTCGCCGCAGTGTAGCACGGTATCGACCTCGAGGCTTTCGAGCATGCGCACCGCCGGTCGTGTGAGCTCCACATGACCGTGCGTATCGCTAATTATACCGAGTCTCACGATGTTGCATCGCTCCCATAGATTTGCCGTTCGAGTTCCAGGACACGCTGGCGCAGCCGTTGCTCGACGCCTTCGACGGTCGGTCCTTCGGCGAAGACCGTGAGAATTGGCCGGCCGGCTTCGATGACTGTGCCTGCTGACGACACGTCGGCCAGCGTTGGCCAAGGCTTGCGAAGCGCCTCGGCCAAAGCCATTTCGGCAAACTCATTTGTCATTACGATATCGCGCTTCGCAAAGAGAGTTGCCTTGCCGTGCGTCAGTTTATTGAAGCTGGTTGAACTCTTGAGGCGGTTGATCTGTGAATCGGGCCAATCGACAACATGCGAGGTGATAGCATTCGCTCCCGTTGCTCGTTCGCAAATCTCGACCGACGCCGTGTAGCGCGGATTGACTTCGATTGCCCAGGCCCGGTCGCCATCGAGGATGAAATCGACGCCAAAAATGCCGCTAAGTTCAAACTCGCGCGTCAGCACCTCGCCCATTTTTTCGATCGCCACGTGCGTGGTCTCAGCGATCGGCAACAAGCCGATCGATCCCGCATATTGGAATTCGTGTGCTCCGAGCCAGGACTCGCCGATGAGCTGACGCGTGACGCCGAGCAGCATAGATGTGCCGTCCAGAGCGACGAACACAGCTCCGCACGGAATGCCGGCGATACGCTGCTGGAAGCAAACCGGCGCGTCACCCAAAGGACTGATCGCTCCATCCAGCTCACGTACGCCGCTACCACTTGCGCCGTTATATGTTTTTGCGAGCCAACTCCCATCTGTCGGCAGACCCTCGGCCGATCCGTGAGTTTCAGGGAACAACAAATTGGCGTGACGCAGCACATTTGCCAGTTCCCACGGCGAACGGACGCGCGCGAGCACGTCGCCAGAGTTGCCGATGAGCGGCGCGATCCATGCCATTTGATCGACCAGCTCCGGGTAGTTCTCCAGCGCGCCGGTGTACATCCAAGCGGGCGGCTCGACGGCCCGCAGCCAGTCCAGAAAGCCCTCCGGATAGGGCCGAATGCGGGTCGTCGTTGCGATTCGCTGCAAGTCGGCATCCGCAAACAGATCGGCTGCCAACGGTTGGAAGCCAGCCCGTACCGCCGAAGCAGCGGCCGACCGCGTACTGGCGCCCACGATGGCTAACGATTGCGACATTCAGAAAAATCCAAATAGCCACGAAAAGGCACAAAGAGTCACGAAAAGAAATCGAGCGTAGCAAGTAATGGTTCGTGCAAATGAGCGTTCTTAACTTTTTCTGTTTGCCGCGTCGCCCTCGTCTTTTCGTGCTTTTTGTGGCTACTTCACTTCTTCGGCCTCTCGTACCGCCCGCGATACTTTTCCGCTGGGTACTTCTCGGCGTTCTTCACCATTTTCGCCCGCACCGCACTCGAAATATCCAACCCCAGTTCGTTTGCCAAGGCAAATGAGTACCCGATCACGTCAGCTAATTCTTCGCCCACCTCGGCCAGCTTCTCTGGATCATCGGCCAGGGAGCGCGACGCCTCGGTCGTCAGCCACTGAAAATGCTCCATCAGCTCTGCCGCTTCGATCGCCAGGGCCATCGATACATTTTTCGGCGCATGAAACTGCGACCACTCGCGCTCCGCCACAAAATCGGCCACGAGCTTCCGCAACTCGGAAATGGTCGTGTTACTGTCTGTCTGTTCCATACGAAGCAACAAGAATTTGAACAGGAGGTCGCAGAGGAAACGGAGAAAAGGAATGACTGAAAGGCAAACAACAATGGCGAAAATTGCTACTCGCTCAACGTTTGCAATTCACCCTTCTGTTCTCTCCGTGTCCTCCTGCTCGTCTTTCTGAACCGCAGCAATTCATGCCGCATGTGGCTGGAAGCCTTCATGATACCGCCGCCGATAGCCATCAGCCCGATGGGCCATGACCTCGAGCACCAACAGATCGGCCCGCGTCATCACGTGCCGCGCGCTGCGGTTGCCGAGCGAACTGACCAGCTCCTCCAGGACTTGCACATGGAGCTGCATCGCCCGCTGTGCAGACACATCAGCCTCGGTGAGCATTGCCGCCAGGCGGACCATTTCCTCGGCCAGATTGCCGGCGCCCATCACGACATACGCCCGCAACATCTCGCGATAATGCTTTACCAGTCGTTCAGGAATTGCGGATTGCGGATTGCGGATTGCGGACTGAGCGTTTTGAAAATCCGCAATCCGCAATTCGCAGTCCGCAATGCTTTCCGCTTGTTTCGCAGCCGATTCGCAGCCCCCTCCTGCTTGAATCTTCTCCAGCTCGGCAATCAGCGCCCGTTGCTCACCTAGCAGCCGCTCGGCCTCTTGATGCTCGTGCGCCAACCGTTGTTGTTCATTCTGCACAAGGCGACGATGGTCGCGAGTTAGTTGACAACGCTCCACCGCTCTGGCAAACGTCCACAGGAGAGACCGTGTCGTCGTTTCGCCTATGCAGCAGTAAGCATCGGCTCCCACTTCATAAGCGAGCGCTGCCATCTGCGACGACGGCGCTTTGCCAAGCACGATCGCCGGCTCGTCGCAGCCTCCGCCGCGCATTCCTTCAACTAGCTCCAAGGCATCCAGCACGCCCGGCTCATGACTGACCAGTACCGCGTCAAAGACTTCATCACGCAGTCGTGACAGTCCGACAGCCACCCCCACCACTTCGGTGAGCATAACCTCGGTCGCGCTATCGTTACGAAATGCCTCGGCCAACCAACTCCCCGTACGGCGTGACGTGGTCACATGCAGCACTTTGACTCGTGCGGGCATCTGGCCCCAGATCTTTGGCGCAGATCGCCGGGTAGGCGTCTTAGGAGCGGTTCGAGTGGCAGGCATGTGTGGCGACATATTGGGCGCAGGTTTGGGGGTATGGACTGTAGCCGTGCTGCCAGCATCGGTCAATGTCGCGGTCGATAGCGGCCAGTCGGCCTCTCCCCTACAATTGCAGCACACACCGAAAATCAAACTGCTAGCAATGAACCATGCGAATTGCCTACCTAGATTGTGCCAGTGGTATTAGTGGCGATATGACACTCGGCGCGCTCGTCGATGCCGGCGCCGACCTAGCTACCATTCAAGCCGGTATCGACTCGTTAGGTCTTCCAAGCTGCCGGCTTGTCAGCACAGAGGTCAAAAAGAAGGGCTTCCGTGCCACGCAGATCACCATCGAGCACGAACCCGAACACAAACATCGCCACCTGCACCACATTACGGCGATGATCGACGGCAGCACGCTCACCGCCAATCAAAAAGATCTCGCCAAGCGCATCTTTCAAAAACTGGCGGAGGCCGAGGCCAAGGTTCACGGCAGCACGATCGAGAAGGTCCACTTCCACGAAGTCGGAGCCGTCGATTCGATTGCCGATATCGTCGGCTCGGCCATCGGCTTCGATCTGCTCGGCGTCGAGCGTATCGTCTGCTCACCGATTCCCACGGGCCACGGTTTCGTCGAAATCGCCCATGGCCGTTGCTCGATCCCGGCGCCCGCCACGGGCGAGCTCCTTCGTGGCACTCCGCTAGCGGCGTTTGACGTCGAAGGTGCCGCGATCGTTGCCTCACTGGCAAACAACTTCGGTCTGTTGCCTTCCATGACCATCGAACGGGTCGGCTACGGCGCAGGCCAAAAAGACTTCTCTCACCCCAACCTCCTTCGCCTCCTAATCGGCGAAACCACAACCCCCGGCGCGGTCGCTTCAGCGACCAAGAGCTCTACCTCAAGCGTCTCCACCCACCCCCAAACCGAATCGATTATCGTACTAGAAACCAACATCGACAACGCCACCGGCGAAACCATCGCCCACGCAGTCGACGCCCTCTGGTCAGCCGGCGCCCTCGACGTCTCGCTCACCTCGATTCAAATGAAGAAGGGCCGCCCCGGCGTTCTCGTAACGATGCAATCCGCTCCCGCTGACGCAGACCGACTCGAAGCAATCTTGTTCCGCGAAACGCCCACACTTGGAATACGGCGTACGGCGGTGCTGCGCACGATACTGGCACGCGAAGCGCTCACAGTCGAAACGGCCTACGGTTCAATAGCAGGCAAAGTCTCTACTCTTCCCGATGGCACTCGGCGGTTCACGCCAGAATATGAAGCATGTCACTGCATCGCGCAGGAGCAGAAAGTCCCACTTCAAGAAGTCATCGCCACGGCCTCCGCAGCTTGGCGCTCTACCGTATCCGGCCGAGGCGGCCGGGCTATCTAGTCGAGCCGTTTCGGCTCGGTATCCCCACCCCATCCACCGCCGCTTCAATCGCCGTCAACCCCACCGCTGGCTTTTGACACGCAAAGTTCTCACAAACATACAGTACCGGCTGCCCATCTGGCGATTCCTTCCTCGCGAAGATCTCATTCAGCCGTTCCGACTGTTCTCCCGTTGCATCAGCCGAGTTCGTGTCTCGTACAGCCAACACGCTTCGCGGCAAACGTCGCCGCTGAATCACCGCAATCGCTTGCTGAGTATCCTCGCGACTCTTATCGCCGACCAGAACCAACTCATTTGTCGGGCCGATGTAGAAATCGAGCGCAAGCAACATCTGCCCCGCCGCCATCGGCGCCCGCTGCATGAGTGGCACCGCCGTCGCAAGGACTTGTTCGGCCGCATCGAGATAATCGCTACGACCAAGCAATCGCCCCAACCGCAATAATGCACATACGGCTAGCGAATTACCACTGGGCACACTGCTATCCGTGAGATCCTTGTTGCGTGTGATCAACTGCTCGTGATCCGAGGCCGTGTAGAAGAACCCGCCGCCCGCGGGATCGGTAAATTTATCGAGCACGATATCCATCAGCCGCACGGCTTCATCAATCCAGCGCTCTTTGAAATTGGCCTCGTACAACGTGACGAGCGAATTCGCCAGCGCGGCGTAATCATCCAAATAGGCATCGAGCTTCGCCTGCCCATCGCGATGCGAATGAAGCAATCTCCCGTCATCGCGCCGCATTCGCGAAATGATGAAGCTCGCTACTTCGTCGGCAGTAAGGACATACTTGGACTGATTCAGCACGGCTCCCGCCCGCGCCATCACATCGATCATCAGCCCATTCCAGGCCACGATCACTTTATCATCCCGCCCCGGCCGCACCCGTTTCTCTCGCACGGCAAACAGCTTCTCGCGGCTATCAGCTAGCTCAGCGGCTAACTCCTGCGGATCGCGACGCAAGATCGCCGCGCATTGCTCCAGCGTTTTCGGCAAGTTGAGAATACTGCGACCCTCGAAGTTGCCATCGTCGGTCACATCGTACACACGCCCGAATGTCGCCCCGCGCTCGTCGCCGAGCACGGCCTCGATCTCGTCTGGCGTCCACGTGT
>CAZGMU010000022.1:5070-22947 GCA_964526975.1 uncultured Planctomycetaceae bacterium | reverse complement strand
AGCGCTGCGTTCGCAATGCAGAGGTCGAGGGTTCGACTCCCTTCCGCTCCACTTGTTTTCTAGGGGTCCGGCGCGACCCCTTTAGTAAAATCTCTGCATCTTGCACGGTAAATGCACGGTTGGGGTTTCCAAGCTACCCTTGCTTGGAGGTTTCCCCCAATGCGCATTCCTAGACCGTGGTTCCGAAAATCGAATAAGACTTGGTACGTCCAGATTCGCGGACGGCAAGTCAATCTCGGCAAGAATAAGACCGAAGCTCACGCCAAGTATCGGAAGCTCATGGCGCAGAGCGGGGCGGATATGCGCATCAATGACGTGCTACTCGCCTACTACCGATGGCTCAAGAAAGAGCGCTCCCCGGAAACGGTTAAGACGCGAGCCAAAGTCTTAAAATCGTTCGCCAAGTTCTCCGGCAAGATGCGAGTCTCGGCACTCCGGCCGTTCCACGTTCAAGAATGGATCGGCCGCCAGAAACGAGTCAAAAGCCCCACAACGGTCAATACGCGAGTGACGTTGATAATCGGCGCGCTCAACTGGGGCGTGAAGATGGGCTACATCGGCGAGAATCCGATTGCCGGTATGCCTAAGCCGACGCCAGTAGTTCGGCAAGAATTTATCCCCGCCAATCTCTGGCAGGACGTGCTGGCATTGGCAACGGATGAACCATTCCGCAACTGGCTTGCGTTCATGCTCGCCACGGGTGCGCGTGTGACCGAAATGTTCAAGCTGGAAGCCGGGTATTTCGATGGGCGCGTATTCACGCTGCCGATTGCGAAGTCAAAAGGCAAGAAACGGTCGCGGGCAATCGTTGTCCCCGATGATATGTTGCCGCTGGTCAAGCAATTGATTGCCGAGAATCCGGCGGGACCGATATTCCGCAACCGTCGCGGCGTGCCGTGGAATCGCAATAGCATTCGCTGTCGATTCCGGCTACTGAAACGCAAACTGAAAATGCCGACCCTTACGGCGACAACCCTACGGCATAGCTACGCGCATCATCGGTTGACCAGCGGGCAAGATTCGTTGACCGTGGCGAAGCTTTTAGGTCACGTCGATACGAGAATGCTGGCGACTCGATACGGCCACTTGGAAGCGAACACCGATTACATGATCGGAGCCGCTAATCAAATTCGGTTCCCAAGTCTCGAAGGTCCGACCGTCGAATCCTAATCGCCTTGCCCACTCGCGTATGTAGGTGAGTCAGGCGGTAGAGTTGGCGTTCACTGACGTTCGCCAATTCCGCCGCCTGTTTTATTGTCAGTAGGTCCGACTTGCTTTCGGGCAATGCGGCGAGCATGGCGGCGATAATCTCGCGCCCCTCACTTGGCGACAACTGGTCCCCGACTCTTGCGAGTTTGGCGGCTCTAGCTTGGCCATCCTTTAAGGCGAGTTCGCGGGCATCGCGGACGATAGCAGCAGAAACGTCGAATCGGTCCATGCGTTCGTCATGGAGTTCGCGTAGCTGCTTGTCGGCACGTTCAAGAGATTGACGCAGGTTCATGCAAAAGTCTAGCATACGGGCGGCGTCGGGAAGGCGGGCAATCATAGCCGAGCCGTCCCATTCAACGGCCAGCTTTACGGCGACGGCTTCTCTGCCAACGAGGGCGTAGGGCTGGACAACAAAAGCCGATGGGGTCGGCGCGGGGCATTTCGCGCGTTCTTGCTCCGACTGGCCAGTCATTTGCCGCGACACTAGCGCTCGTCATCGTCTTGTCGCCGGCCAATTTCCTCGATTTGGCCAAACGCCTCAAGATTGTTATCTCGTTGATGACCTGACTGACGCGCTAAACTTAGTATGGCACGCGCTAATAGGGCGATTTCTCGTGAGTCTGTATTCTCTGAGAGCTTCTCCAGGTCGTCAATCCAATCGAAAAGTGGCGCAGCCATGTGGTTCCCTCCGCCCAATTATCCTTGCCCACCAAGCTCAAATTCAAAAAAGGTTTCAGGATTCAAATGATCTATCAATTCGGGATCATCTTCAAGTTCGCCGTGCGCGCTCCTCGCCGCATCGAACATGGACTTCAAGCCATTCAAGTCAAGAATCCGGTTGGCTAGCATCGCAGCCTGAATGAAGCCAAACCAGCGATGAACTCTGGCATCGCTCCAATCATCTACGTGAGATTGGATTTGCTTGCACATCCACAGCAAGTGTTTCGGACGCAGCGGTCGTGGCAAGCCGCCCTCTGTATCGCAATGTTCGTTGAGCAACGAGGCGCACTTCTCCGACATCGCGACGATAAGATTAGTATTTCGCATCAGACCGCTCCATGATCAATCCATATTACCGATCATCTGCTCAAATTATACGCAGTAACCCCCCTGAGAAAGCTGTTCAGGACGAATAAGCTCCCGATGTTTGGTTTGCAACTTGATTCCCCCCGTTAGACAGTCGGGTTGCAGCCGTCAGTTTTGAACCTAGTCGCCGTCACTATTGCCAATGAAGCGGTAATCGTACAGTGAAGTCGGCTCCACAGCCTGAACCATCGCTATGAGCCTCTATATTCCCTTCGTGTAATTCAACAAGAGACTTCACTACTGCCAGTCCGATACCCAAACCACTGGAAGCGTGGCCGTTGCCTGTTTCGGCTCTGCTATAGAAATCGAAGATGAACGGTAGTTGTTCTGAGCGAATGCCGCAGCCGCTATCCTTTATTTGGAAAACAGCGAAGTTGTTTTCGCGTTGCTGTTGAAACCAAATGCTACCGCCTTCCGGCGTAAACTTAACAGCATTGTTCAGTAAGTTGAGGAAGACTTGCTCAATGCGAAGCGGGTCCGCATTTAGCCACAACGGAGATGCGCATCGCGTTACACGCAACTGTTGCTCGCGTAGTCGAATCGCGGGAGCGAACGCCTGGATGCTTCGCTCCGCAATAACTCGCACGTCAACAACTTCTTTGCACAGTTGAACATTGCCGGAGGCCAATCGAGACGCATCGAAAAGGTCGTCGATCAACCTCGAAAGTTGTTGCGCATGTTGTGCCGCAATTCTCAGCAATTCGGCTCGATTATCGTCGTCTGTATGTCCGACGAGATAAACTAGAGACGTGACGATTGGCGAAAGCACATTCCGCAATTCGTGGCCGGCAACGGCGACGAATCTGTCTTTGGCTTCACAGAGCCGCAACAATTCCTCATTTGCGGTTGATAAATCGGACGCTACGCTTGGGCGCGCGCTAAGAATTTGGCTCATTGCCATAACCATACCCCTCAAAAGGTCGGCCTACGGCAAAGAGGCGGGTTTCCGTTGGTCCCCGGCTACCTTGATGTCGTGGGTAGACGATTCAATTTACTAGGAAGTCCTACTGGACGGGATTGAAACTGACCTGATTTTACATCGGCAATGCTCCCCTGTCTGTAGCAAAATCCTTTCCGTACTCGCTAGCGCCGCATTTGAAGGCATTGGTACGCAAACAGTACGTACAGTGCGGCAATTAAAGCCGTTCCGGTCGAGAAGCTGTTGTATCCGATGAGCGTTCCATTAGTGAAGTACGCTCCCAAAGCCCCACCTATCAACGAACTGATAAGACCCACGATTACCGCCGCTACCCTTCCGTAGCTAATGGGCGTGGGCATTACGGTAGGCGCAAACAGTCCTACTACAGTTCCGAGAATCAGCCATAATAGAATAGTCAAGGTATTCCTTTGATGAAGGTAGTCATGCCATCGTTGGACATAATAGCTCCCTCACCGTCAGTTTAACATTTGAGATTAAGCAGCAAAAGGAACACGCCCCGCACTCCGCAAGGGAGCCGGGGCATTGCCGCTACTTGTCAGAGTCGCGTAGCTTCGCGCCGCATTGCGGGCAGTAAGTAAGCTCCTTGCCCAATTCAACTTGTTCCGTTGCGCTATCGTCGCCGTGGAATACAACGGCCGCTTTCCACTCTTTGCAGAGTGGACACCATTTTTGCGGTATCTCGATTTTCTTCTCAGGGTCCGCCATACATCGGCCATGATAGTTGGCGCAGATTGGCGCACAACCGCCCTTTTGTTCAGCGATTGCAACTAATCCAAGATGGTCAAACACTGACCGGCAATGGAGCCGGGGCATCGCAGCAATGAGTCTGGCGGGTTGCGTTTAAGTTGCGAATCGCAACTTCTCAACTTCCGTCCTAATCCCGCAATGCGGGCAGCGTATGTAGCGGTGAATGGCCGCTAGATAGTGGCCGTGCGCTTCGTCGTCACGATAGACACTGTATTGATCGACGATGGCAGTTTCTTCGCACTTGCCGCCGCTGGCGAGGCTCCGACCACAAGTCATGGTCTGCCGGTCCATGCCGACATTGTACACCTTCAGCGAGCCGGCGCATTGCAGCTATGAGTTAGCCGTCAGGCGTCAGGCGGGTTGTCGCTAGATTGCGCTTGATTTCGGAACCAGTTTTCGGCCGACCGCCGGACGTTCTCCGCTATCTGCTGCATTTCTTCCGGTGTTTTGTTAAGCAGCTTGGCGACTTCCGGCGAGTCGAGTGGATAAGTGCCGGGTGGGATAGGAAGTGTTTTCATTAGCTGTATTCTCCGGGGTGTAGGGACAAAGGCTACGCAAGGATACCTTTTATTCCAGCTAAGTCAAAAATGATGCAAAGAATCAACATGGTGCGCCATCATAATCAGCGCAACAAAAATGCCCCCGACGTTTGCCGGGGGCATTGCGGGTTGTCAGTGCGACTAGCTCGCCTGCGCGGCGCGCTGTAGGACGGGCCACAAGCTGCTAGTAGTCCACTTATTGCCGCGCGTGGTGCGCTGCCCTTCGCGGTTGAGCCGTTGCGCTATTTCGGCAAGCGTCATCGACTGCCGCCAATCACGTAGGCGCGGGTAAAGATCGGCGTAGGCCGCGACGGCGCGCTCTGTGCGAACCTTGGCGCTCGCAAGCTGGCCCTTGCGAATTGCTGTTGCCGTGAGATTCTGCGGGTTGCCCCACTTTTGGCCGGCGGCAATCGCGGCTTGGACTCCCGCCTTAGTCCGCTTGCGGATTAGGTCTAATTCGTGCTCTGCCATGACGCAAAGCAAATGGATATTGAGCCGAGTTGCATGGGGGTTGTCGAGAGCACGAAAGCGAACCTTGCTTTCCTCAATATCGCGCAGGATATGGTAGCAGCGGGTGAGCCGATCCAAGCGGGCGACAACCAGTAGAGCGCGGCTCCGCTTTGCATGGGCGATTGCTTCGCGGAGTTTCGGCCGATGCGCGTTATCGCCGTGGTCGCGTTCCACGTAGATTTTGCAGAGCCGCGCGCCGTGGCGTGCCACATACTTTTTGATTGCGGCTTTTTGAACCGCAACGCCCCAGCCCTTTTGCTCTTGGCGCTTAGTGCTGACTCTCACGTATCCGACGATGCGTTTCATGGTGCTAGTCTCTTGCGGGTTTCTTCTCTTCCCTCTACTCAACTCTATCACGATTTTGGTTTGGCAGACGTGCCTTTAGATCAACGCGGTATTGATTCTTGATTGCTGCGCGCCGGCATGAAAAGGGCTGGCAAAATTCGCGCCAATAATCATTGGTCACAAGGCCAGCTTTTGACCCCACCGGGTCTATCAGTCCGACAACCAAAATTGTCGGAATTTTTGGATGAAACAACCACCGTTTATATTGACCAAAATGTAGCGGGAATGCAACATGGGAGCACCACGAAAATACGATGACGAATACCACCGGAAGCTAAGGGCCAAGGTTGCTCGGCATCGCAAGCGGCGGGCCGCTGAGATTGCCGCACGGGCCGCACGGCGGATATTGGAGCGTGGCCGCCAGTCGCACTGCCCGCAACAGCGCTGGCGCTTGTGGGAGCGCTTAGAACCGCGTGGCGAGACTGCCGACGTGCTGCTGATCCGCGACGGCGAGCAAGTGCCGTGCGGCTACGCGGCTGGCGGGTGGTTGCCGAGTGGATTACTTCCGTATCACTTGGCGCGGTCGCTCGCGTCGTCACGGCGGCGACAACTCCGCGCGTGGCTCGCCGAACGTCGGCAGTAACCTAGCTCTTGTAACCTAACGCGGACAAACCAAAGCTCTTAATAGCCCGCCAGACGCTCCACACGGCCCGCAGGCGTCATGCCGCAATGATCTTGGCCGCCAACTAGCCGACTTGCATCGGCGGATGACAACTGAAGTTCAACTGCCACGCGGTGAAACGGGGGTTGTCGGGGGTGTAGGGGGGTGTTCCCTTGTCCGTCTAGGAATTTGGCAGCGCGCGAAATTTGGTAGCTGGTAAGAAAACACCCCCACACACCCCCGACACACCCACTTTCCACGCGGTGAGACTCACCCACCGTCAAAGGTGGCGGAATATCTTTGAGAAAATCTCTCCCAAGCGCGACCAGGACGCGAAAAAAGTTGTATTGACAATAGGAGCGCTTCGCGCTCATTGCGCCGCCTCTGCGCAACCAAAGCGCCGAAAAACGGGTACTCATTAATAGAGGGACTGCGCGCCCCTCTCCCGTTCCGCTGTTCGGATTATTCCGGCGGCCGATCCACTTTTCTTTCCCCATTCCCGCCCCGATGCGCGACCAAACCGCGCAAACACGGTAGCTAGTACCGGAGACACTATGCCCGCCAGACACCAGCCGCTCGTTTATTTGCCCACGCTACCGCCCCCATGCGAATACGGCGAAGCCGTCGCGCTCGCGGAGTGCTTACCCGATCCGCGCGCCCGCGAGCGACTAATTGAGGGACACTTGCGGCTTGCACTGAAAACCGCAACCGACTTCGCCGAACAATGGCACGAGGATTTAGAAAACTGCTTCAGCGTTGCGCAAGTGGCACTTGTCCAAGCCGTTGATCTCTTCGACTTAAGCCAAGGCAAAGACATTTACGCATTCATTGAACAGCGGATCAAGTGGCGTCTGAAGGACTACATCGACGCGGATCGTCGGGAGCAAGATAGGGACGAATCAGGTTTTCTGCCGAAGACGATCAACCTTCGATCTAACGCGCTAACGTGCGACCCGCAGGAACGGAATTGGGAGCCGAACGACGAAGAAGCCCCACGCTATCGAGTAGTTCCAGGCAAATACCGGACTATCGGCGAGCAAGTCACGCGCTCAGACCCCCTCTACGCGGCTGAGCAAACCTTGCGAGAAATACTCGCCTTATGCGACGACCGCGAAGCCCGTATGGTAGCGGAGCTAATCAACCACGATGGCAAGATTGCCCCGGTCGCTCGCGTTATGGGAGTGTCCGAATACATGATTCGCAAATGGCGGGCGGCCCTGGAACGGCGGTTTGAGGAAACACCGCGTCGGCAATCCGAAAGAATTTTCAAGATTCTTTTCGGAAAGCGGGCCGGCTGACCGTATAGGTATTCAGACGGGTAAATCCCGGCGGTGAGTCCGTACCGCGTGGCCGCATGACGCTAGGCCGCGAAACGGTGTCTTCACTCTTTCCGCCATTCTGGCGAGGCGACTCCGAGCTAACAGCCGCAGGCGACGGCTTGCGCGCATTCGGCGGGTCGGTCTAGGTGGTCCGACCGACCCGCCACTCTTCTACCCGTGACCACCGAGGACCACCAATGTCTCTCGAAATTCTGGGCGCTCTTGCGCTCGCGCCGTTTGTCGTCATTCCACCCGGCCGCAAATTTCCAGTTGAAAAAGACTGGCCGCACAAGGGCGTTAGCCTTGCCGAGTTGAATCGACGACTATCTAACAATCCACGGCTTAACGTGGGGCTGATTCTCGGCCCCACGTCCGGTGTCGTCGATCTCGATTGCGACGGCCCCCGCGCTGAAGATTCAATTCGGCGCTTGTTTGGCGGCAAGCCGCCGGACACTCTCTCTTTCGCGTCCAAGCGCGGCCGACATTTGTTTTACCGCTATGATCCGCGCTTCGCGGAATTGGAAGCGTTTTTCCATTCCGACGAATACCCCGATCTTGAATTTCGGCTTGGCGGCAGCGCTGCCGCGCAAACCGTGCTCCCGCCGTCGATTGTCGATGGCATTCGCCGTGAGTGGTTGACCGAATGCGAGGTAGCAGCATGGATGTAGTATCAAGGATCGTTGCTGCCGCCCCGAAAGCGGAGAAGCGCGACAACGCCCCGGACGATTTACTCGGCTCAATTGAGTCCGAGCTACAGGCTGCGAAGCTGCAAAAGCTGCGCGCCTATTTTGATCGGATCGGGATTCCGTACAAGATCACAAAGGTTGACTACACCTATCAGATTACATTCGGCTACTGCCCGGCTCGCGGCCCGCAACAAACGGACGGCGCGGCTATCGTTTACGTCAACCCTAACGGCTCCCATGCGTTCCATTGCAAACACGCAAAGTGCGCGGGCAAAACATTCGATGACTTGGAAGCAATCCACGGGGCGCTTTATCCGTCAGTCGAAATTGGCCCGGACATTGACCGCGTAATTGTGGAAGCCGAGCGCGTCACGGCCACAACCGACATCTACCAATATGGCGGACTACTGACAGTCATTCGCCACGATGCACCGGCTCCGCCGCTTTGCATTGCGCCAACGGCCGCGCCACGATTGCAACCAATTCCGAAAACGCTGCTACAAGAAAAGTTGTCAGCAGCCGCTAAGTGGCAGAAGTGGAACGAACGCAAAAAGCAATCTGTTCGCTGCCCGCCGCCGGATAACGTGGCGCAAGGGTTGCTTGACCGTGGCGATTATCCCAACGTGCCATCAATTAGCGGGGTAGTTAGTGCTCCCGTGCTCTTGCCGGATGGCTCGCTACTGCTCACGCCGGGATTCGACCGCCGTAGCGGTTTATATCTCGAAACCGACGCAAACTATCCGCCGCTTATGTCAGTCGATGACGCCAAGGCGGCACTGCTGGACGTTATCGCTGATTTTCCATTATCCGCCATTCATTGTTCGGCGTGGATAGCCGCATTGTTGACGTTGTTTGCACGTCATGCGTTCGGCGGCCCGTCGCCACTCGCGTTGATTGACGCGAACACGCGCGGCGCTGGCAAGGGACTATTAGCCGACTTGGTGTCAATGATTTTCGAGGGCCGCCCGGCGGGCAAGTGTGCCGTGCCAAGCCACGATGACGAATGGCGAAAGCTCATTTCGACGTTGGCGATTCAGGCCGCCCCGTTGGTTGTCCTGGACAATGCTTGTGGCAACTTCGGCGGCCCGTCACTCGACCGCGCACTAACTGCGGATCGTTGGCAGGATCGTTTGCTTGGCAGCAATCGCCATATCGACGTACCGTTACGAATTTGTTGGTTCGCAACCGCGAACAATGCCGTTCTGAAGACGGATACGATTCGACGTAGTTTGCATATCCGACTTGAAAGCCCATTGGAGCGGCCGGAAGAGCGCAAAGACTTTCGACACCCGCGACTATTGGAATACGTTAAGCAAGAGCGACCCCGGCTCGTTATGGCCGCGCTCTCGTTATTGCGTGCTTACTACGTCGCAGGCCGCCCGGACCAAACACTAACGCCCTGGGGCAGTTTCGAGCCGTGGTCCGATCTTGTGCGCGCCGCCGTTGTTTGGTCGGGTTTGCCCGACCCGGCAGAAACTCGCCTCAAGCTCGCCAGCGAAGATAACGAAACTGCATTGCTCAGCCAGTTAATGCAAGGGTGGGCCGAGCTAGGTTTCCCCACAACCGTTGCCGGGGCGCTGGAGTTAATCGACAACGCGCCCGACAAGTATTCGACGCTTCGCGCGGTGGTCAACGAATTGACGGCGGGGCGCGACAGACACCGCCTAGTTGGGACACTGCTGCGCGATGCAAAGGGCAGAGTTGTCGGCGGTCATTGCTTCGCCAAAGACGAAAGCAAAATTCCGAAATGGCGAGTAGTCGCAATTCAATAGTTCCGGTCGCAAGCCGCCAGTGTGCTGACGCTTGATGGCCGATCTTCGCGCGGCCGCCGTGCGGCGGGTATGCGGCGGTCGCGCTCTTATTTCACGTTGGCGGCCTGCCCGCTGCCGACAGCCCCGGTCGATTCTCAACCCCGGCCGGGGTCTTTTTCAATTTGTTGCGAGCCATGCGGCGGTTCGCAATCGACCACAATCAGCCGCAATGAGGATTGAAAAATGAATGCTGCGATTCGAGCCAAAAACAACTACATGAATGATCCATCCGGCAGTGATTCCGGCAACGCCGATTTACTGCTGTTGACCGTCGCCGGTGAAGCGATGGGCAGCAGCGATAGTGACAAGCCGATGACTGCCGTCGTCGCATATCTCGAAAACTTGTGTCCTGGAAACCGTGCGCTTGAGCAATTCAAAGCGCGTTGGGCCGGCACGCTGACAGCCGAGGCGCAGCGGTAATGCCGACTATCAATCAGGTAGTGGAACAACTCATTCCCGCGCTGAAGCGGCACGGCTGCAAAGACCCCGTTTACGTCGCAAACTGCCTGCATATTCACGCCAAGAGAGTTGGCATCCATGAAGCCATACAAACTGCGAAGCGAAACCGCCCAGACTGGTTTCCCGTGGTGGGCGATAAGAGACCACCGCGCCCGAGCAATCGCCAAAAGCAAGTCGAGTCCAACAACCGACGAAATGATGCGGCAAGTGTATCTGCCGAAACGGCGCAGGAGCCGCCGTAGCCGGCGAAAGAGACAACCAAAAGAAACAATCGACGTGCTTCGCAACCGACTGCTGAAAATGGCAGCGGACTTGGAGCAACATTTCGCACAAATGAAAGGGCCACAAAATGACGAGTGAACAACGCAAAGCAATTGAAGCCAAGATCGGTCGCGCTTTGACCGCCGAAGAAATCGGCCGGGGCAGCATCACGCGCCCCGAAGACCGGGACTTACGGGCGCGGATCAAACAAGCCAATCAGCAACCGCCGCCCCGACAGAATTGGTCGAAAATCTCAATGGATGAGGTCGAAGCCGTAATGGTGCCTCAGAAGCGCGAAACGCGCAAGAGCGCTTTTGAGAAATTAAAAGCCCGCACCGAACAGCGCGCGGCCGATGAAAAAGCCGCCGCAGAGTTGGCCGCCCATCGCGCCAACGATCCGGGCTACCGTCGCCGCAATCAGGTTGCGCTCGCGGCGCTTGAGGCTGCCCGATGGGATGATTCCATTCCGCAATCGGCATGGGAGCGGATCGGGCGCATGGTTGAGGCCGCCCGAAATGACGACCCTGCTTTTGAGCAGTTGAACCGCGAGCACGTCGCCTATTTGACGGGCATTCAGGAAGATCGGCGGACGGCAATCGACCAGCAAATTGCCCAGTTGGAAGCGCTGAAGAAAAGCGCAGCCGAATCGACGTATCGGGAACCATTGCCGCCACCGTCGAAGGATACGTATTCTCACGTCCGACACCCGGACGGAACCGAATCATTCATTGACCGGACGGTGGGAGAGAAGTTCACGTTTGATCCGCGAGTGCCACAAGCGCGCGAGCAAGCCGAGCAACGCCTAGCACAATATCAGGTTGATATTGCCGGCAAGTATGGCGAGCCGATTAGTTTGGCGCAATGAGACACTGGCTGCGCTGCGATGATCGAGCCGTTTTTGAGACTCCGGCGTTGACATCATCGTATAGAGTTGGCCTGAACAACCAACGCGCAGCCCGGACCCTTTGCAGGCTTTCGCCGGGTTAATAGCTCGTTGCTATTTACCCTTGGCTCTATCGGAGCCGGTTTCGTCGTTTCACTGCGAAGGGCGGGAGCAGACGCACGACTATCGCTTACGCGCCTGCGCGGAGCTAGCCGACTCTATCATGCGGTGGCGCGGGAATGTCGCCGTCGAATGCCCCACCCCGGCCGCGAGCCTAATCAACTTGTGGCCGGCTCTTTTTGATACACGTTTTGTGTCGGGACCGCATCGGGGATCGTACGCGCCTAATCAGCGCGCCCCATTGCGGCCGTGATGCGGCCGGAGTGATTAACCGCGACCGCACCGCATAGGGCGCGTGTTACAGAATGGGCGCGCTCGTGTAGGCGTGTAGGGGCGGGGTAATAGCCGCCCCGCACGTTACTTTTCCACGAAAGGTCAACAATGATTTTTGCATCCGATGGCGAGCCGCGAATCGGCCGCTTCACAGTTACCGGAACACCGCAGGCGCTGGAGTTGCCGAACAGCGAACAGCAACGCAACAGCCAAGGCATTTTGATTCGAGTGCTTGGCGACAGCGGGATTGTGTATCTAGGTGTCAACTCTCACGTATCGCCGACAACGGGGTATCCGGTTCCAAGCGGCCATGAGTTTTCAATCAATCTTCGGCAACCCGAAAAGTTGTGGGTTGTTTCCGAGGGCGAAATCGAAATTGCGTGGATTGCTCTATGACACCATTTGTAATGGGCGGGCGAACGAAAAACGATCCGCACGCCGCGCGGCTAGAAGCGGTCGCGGCACGGGTTGCGGAATTGCGCACCGACTTGGACGAAACGATTGCGCCACTCGCCGAACGGCTGCGCGTGTCATTGGTGACAATCGACCGGGCGACGGCGCAGCATGATCGGGCCGAACGGGATAAGCAATCGCTGATAAAGGAACACCAACGGCAATTGGACCGGCAACAAGTCCAATTCAATGAGCGATTGGCGAAAGAAACCGCGCGATGCGATGAATGTATCGAGCGACTGAAAAAGCGCGAAGAATGTATCAACAAGGCCGAAAAAACAATTCGCGGCTTGGATGAAACGATAGCGGCACTGCGCGCGGAATCATTTGACCGCGATTCTCAGCTTGCCGGATACAAAGCGCAAGTCGCCCGGTTGACTGCCGAGATTGCACAACTTAAACGGCCGTGGTGGCGTAGGCTGGTGAAACGATGACAAACCGTGAACAGCAACAGCAAGATCGGGCCGAAGCTCGCAAGCGACAACTGGCAGTGCGCAGTGAGATTGCGCCCGCCGCAACGCAACAACAGCCGCCGTATCGAGTGCCAGAATCGGACATTGAGCTACGGGCGGCGCAGACCGCGAGTTGGGATACCAGCCAAGAGTTGATTTTGCTCCGGTTATGTTTGAACAGAGAATCGGAGAGGCCGGACCCTAACCCCAATACGATCATGGGGCTAACGCGCGCAATCGACATGATGATTGCTCGCAATCAGTCAACGGCGCTGAAGTGCGGAGCGTATCTGAGTCGGGAAACCTACGGGGACTTTATCAAAGCCCTAATCGCCGTTGCTTGTGAAACAGTGCAAGAGTACGCGCCCGATCAATACGAGCCGATCATCGACACGATGCGCGAACGGATGCAGAGATACTTTGATCCGGCGGCAATTGCTGCTGCAAATGCGCAGTATGAGGCATGAATTACGGAACTATCGGAGTAGAGGCAATGAAAATCTACCTATCGCAGCCCATATCAAAGGGCGATGCGAACAAAAACTTTTACCTATCGTGCGAAGCCCAGCTTCGTTTGATCCAAAACGGATACGGTGTTTTCAATCCGGGATTGAGTGTTTGCAACTTTGGCGCGCAGCGGGAGTTGGTTTGGTCCAACTGGATTTACACTCAGGATTTACCGTGGGTGCGCGCAAGTGACTTAGTGCTGCGCCTTCCCGGCGCATCGGCCGGGGCAGAGGTTGAGCTAAAGGAAGCCCGCGCTTGCGGCATACCTGTTGTTACACCCCACTTTTTCGAGTGCTTGCAAGACCTATTCGAGCCGCAATCAATAACTTTGTGCCAAGCCGACAAAGATAACTTAATGCGTTGGGTGCTTGGCCGACAGCGGGGATTGATACAGAAATGGGCCGCTGAGGGATTCGCTAATGTCCGTTGAACAATGGCGGCGCGTTCCCGGATACCCCCGTATCGAGGTTAGTAATCGCCGACGAATAAAACGCGATGGAAAACTGACGAACGCAAATGAGATTCTCAAACAATCGCGGTTCAAGCTATATCGGCTGGCTTGGAACGTCCCGCTAGATCATTCACTTATCGCCCGCAAGAGCGCTAAGCCCTGCCGGGGCGAACGTCACGGCCAACACAAGTTGACCGTTGCGGCCGTCCGCCAGATTCGCAAGTCGGATGAATCTGATATTGCGCTAGCTCGCCGCTGGCGAGTTGCACGGCAGACAATCTGGGCGTGCCGAACGAAACGACTTTGGAGACACGTAGGATGAACTGGCGCGAAATGACTGACGAGATTATCAGGCTGCGGAAGGCCGACCCTAGCCCCGAGCGCGACGAGCGATTGAAAGCTCTGCTAGAATCACGTCGCCATTGGGCGCGATCATGCGGCCAGCAGCCACAAGATGAACAGAGCCAAACCGATAAGTCCAAGGTCAAAGATTCGGCGAGCATTGCGGCTGTCGGGTTGCGGCTCGGCATCGTCGATGCTGGCGGCATAGGCCGTTGGAACGTCCAGCCCTTCGGCTAAAAGCGTATTGAAGACGCCTTCTGAGTCAATTTTCCCCATGCTTTAAGTATGCGCAACAAAACGCAATTTTCAACCGAGGAAACAGCCCTTCTAATTCCGCTCTGCGCAGAAATGCGAGCGAACGGCTTTCACGCTCAAAGAGATTGCAACGTACTGCGGCGTAAGCAAATCGTTGGTTCACCTATGGCTTAATCCTGAATCAGCCGAGCGATACCGCAAACGGCAAGCTACACCCGAAGGGCGGGCGAGGCGGTCGCTACGTTCGGCGAAGTACGAAGCAAAAGAAAACCAATATGCGCATTGCACAACTACTGTCGAAACCCTAGTCGCTAATCTCACTAGCCGCTGCAAAGTATGTAAGGCGAGCGAACAAGAGCGGCAATTGTGTATGGACCATTGCCATCGGACGGGGGAGTTTCGCGGCTGGTTGTGCGGTGACTGCAATCGCGCGCTCGGCAAGGTGAGCGATGATCCGAGCACGTTACGGCGAATGGCCGAATCCTTGGAATTAGCAATCGACAAGGCCGTTGATTGCGGCCACACTGACGGCCTAACTCTGTACGAGATTGTCGAGTCCAAGCGACGGCGTGGGCTGGATTACCGGGCCGACATTCGGGCTGCAATTGCTGCGAAATCCCATGCACGGTAAATGCACGCTGACCGCTGCATGCGCAATGTTTTTCATGCACGGTATCCATGCACGCTATTTGCACGGATCGGTGGCGAAATCGGGTATTGCAGGCGAAATTTGCGCAGATTAGGATAGGGGTTAAGTTGTGAAACTCCAATTATTTACGTGTTTCGGGAGTTTGCGAAAACTCCGTTCGCAATGCAGAGGTCGAGGGTTCGACTCCCTTCCGCTCCACTTGAAACCAGGGGGTTCTGGCGACCCCTGCAAATAGCCTGAATAAAATGCACCGTAGGACCCGCTTGCGATAGCCCAATCTAGCTAACGGGTGCTGCAGATAGGAACTTCCCCCAGGAGCTTCCGCCACAAATCGCCCATGGAGCCAAGCACATGCTCAGCAAAGTTGCATTCGACGATAACGAGTACGTGTTCCTACACTGCAGATACACGGGAGCGTAAAAAGAAAAGTTGCTTTAAAATAAAGGCAACCGCGAAGCTGAGGAGCGCTATTGCCGTGGGCTCCGGTACTTCGCTCAGGCTTGTACCGCTGCCGATAGAAGGGGGCCCGAAGTTGGCTCGCCACGTTTCGTATTCTTGCGATTGCCCCGACGACTTTCGCCAGAGAATGTAATCCGCGGCATCGCCCACGCCGTTGTTGTTGAAATCGCCGGGCGGAATATACAGCGTTGGAGTTGCGACGAGGGAAGCGAATCCGGCCTCCGCGAATTGTAACCCCATGACAAAAGCGTCTAAGTTCGCGCTTGCGTACATGGGATCGAATCCGGCAAGGGTGAAGGAATCGATTCCCTCCTCGCCGAACTCAATGGTTTGGCCGGCGACGACCGGCTGCGGGCCTGAGCCAAAATCAATCGTGAGGTCTTGGGCGCCAGCAGGAATTTGCGGCACGATCAGTGAGGTGAGCGGTAGATGCTCGCTGGTAATACCGAAACCAGTAATTAACGCTCCGTCCGATTGGCCGCCGATGACGGTGGTTGGCAGGCCAACGTACGCATGGTTGCTAACCCCTATATCTGCTTGAGCGGGAAAAGTAAGATTCGCGCCGTTCGTGGGCTCGGGTGAATCAACCTGTTCATGAAATTCATACGCATCGATCTTGATTGGGCTTTGCGGTGTTGCTCCGAGGAATGGAGTGCCTCCTAGCTGCCAGGACACGGCATACCCGCCATTCGCGGAAAGTCGACGAACTTCTGTCGAGCCCGGGTAAACGGAAGCGTAGGTTCGCGGGATGCGGATCTCCAGCACATAGTCTTCGCCTGGGGCTAAGGGAAACCCTTCGGGGGTTTCCCAGACAGGGGTGCCGGTGGATGCGCGGAGCACATACACAGTGGCTTGGGGTGGGTGGTTCTCGCCTGGAAAGTAACCATAGCTATCCACCGTACCAGCGACATTCCAGTTACTTCCGGCTTGGAGCGGTGGTTCACTATAGCCTATGTAACTTACCGGGCTCGCAGAGCCGTTGGTCTGGTAGTTAAGGTAAGTCGGCTCGGCCACATCGAAGAGGATCGATAGTTGGGCTCCATAGCCAGGAGTACCGAAGTTTGACCAAACTCTTGCCGCGACAACCGCATTTGGATAATTCTCTGTCGGCGCGGGTATATACTGTGCCTGAACGCTTGAAGTTGTCGCAAGCAAAGCCAATCCACTTCCCTGTTCAAGCCGGTAGCTCACGAATGCAGTGGTGTAGGCTTCAGCGCCCCAGGCGGAGATCCTGTTGATCGGGAAGAAGTAGTCTGCCGGCTTGGCATTGGAGGAGTACGCGTGCGTCTGAATGTGGTCGCGGCCTCCCCAGTCGCCCTCTGGCAGTGGCAAGGAGCCCCAATATTGAATTTGTTGGTGAAAATCTGAAGATGCCGAAGCCGTTTTCCATTCCCACTCGGCTACCGATTCACGAGTGGCGACGAGCAAAATCGTCAAGCCAAGCCACGTGCGAGCAGTGGTGAAGATAGTTCTGCGCTCAGAGAGCCACTGCGCGGCGACTTTCTGCTTTAAAACCAGAGGCCTTGGTGCGTCCTTACGTTGCGACATTGCCGTTCCCCTTGCCAGTCGTGGTTGTATGCGGTCGGCTTTGCTCCCCCGTAATTAGAGGAAAGTAGAGCTAGTGGTCTGTGTCAGCTCTCGTTGGATGGTAGCTGAATTCGCAAGAATTCGGTCCTGACCCTATGGGCCGGACTCTTGCGAGTCCAGCTACACCCATCCATTCACCACCGACAGACCACCAGAGACACACACGGCAGTATAGGTATGGCATTCTATCCCCCCTTAAGGAAGGCCGGAAGTAGCTGATTGTAAAAATCGTTAGGTGTTTCAGTGCCGTGAGCGGCGGCTTTGAGACTGCGGGGGTTCTGTACTCATATAATATTCTAATTCTTTAGAATATGGGTCGTTGGCAGGATTTTGTCCAGGGAAGAGTGTGTGATGCCCCACACGCTACATAGAATATGACGTCAGAACAGGCCAGAGTAGGCAACAACTTCCCCCCGTGAATCCACGGTATTGGGTGTTTTTAGCGTGTGCTGGAAACGCCTGGGCGCCGGCTCGCGCATGGCCTTGTAGCTTCGTTGCACCGCGCCAAAACGGAGCCGCGAGGAGCAGCAGCATAAACAGCAGCACGGCCGCTCTCCGAAATGGCGGCAGAAAAGGTTGCGCTACGGCAACCAGCGGCACGCCGATGGCCAGCACGATCGCGAGTTGCAACATGGTCACTAATAGTCGGCGCGGGCAGCGGCCAGGTCCAACTGCTGGGTTGCTCCATAGCAGAGGGAAAAGCCCATTCGTAGAATTGAAACGTGGATGATTCTTTCTCGAAGCCAAATATCGATCAAGCCAAAGCGGCCGCGGCAGCCGCTCCTCCCCGAGCCGCGTACGTTCATGTGCCATTTTGCCGCCATCGGTGTGGCTACTGTAATTTCACGCTCGTAGCGGGGCGTGACGATCTGATCGGCGACTATCTGCAGGCAATTTCGTGCGAGTTAGCTGCCAGCGTTACTTCCGGCGAGC
>CAZGMU010000022.1:0-5052 GCA_964526975.1 uncultured Planctomycetaceae bacterium | reverse complement strand
ACACGCTCTATTTTGGCGGTGGAACTCCGACGCATCTGAAGCCAAACAAGCTACGAAAGTTGACGGAAGCCGTGTGCAGCAGGCATCCATTGGCAGATGGATACGAGTTCACCGTCGAGGCCAATCCAGCGGATGTCGACGCGGAAATGGCCGAAATGCTCGGGGTATTAGGGGTGACTCGGATCAGCTTAGGCAGCCAATCATTTCGCGCTGAGAAATTGCAACTATTGGAACGCGACCACAACGCAGCCGATATTCGGCGAGTTGTGAAGACTTTGCGTGATCGAAGTTTGCGTATCGCTCTTGATCTGATATTCGCCACTCCACGAGAGACGCTCGATGACTGGGCGAAAGATCTCGATGCGGCGATCGCGCTCGAGCCCGACCATGTATCGACGTATGGTCTTACCTTTGAGGAAGGGACATCGTTCTGGAATCGACGGCAGCGAGGCGACCTGTCGGAAATAGACGAAGAGCTGCAACGCGACATGTATGCGCTGGCGATCGATCGCCTGGCGGCTGCCGGTTACGAGCAATACGAGGTTTCGAACTTTGCTCGATCTGGCTGCCGGTCTCGACATAACCAAGTCTATTGGTCTGGCGATGGTTATTATGCTTACGGTCCCGGCGCTGCCCGCTACGTCGGTGGAGTTCGCGAGAGCAACCATCGCAGCACAACAACCTATCTGCGGCGTGTGCTGGCGGGAGAATCACCTGTTGCGGAGCGAGAGTGTTTATCGCCCGAGGCGCGGGCACGAGAGCTGCTAGTCTTCAGTTTGCGCCGAATGGAAGGTGTGTCGCGGCAGAACTTTCAGCATCGAACCGGATTCAGAATCGACGAGCTTATCGCGAGGCCTTTACGAAAGTTCGTCGAGTTTGGGTTGTTCGCGGATGATGGCGATCGTATCCGATTAACACGCCAAGGCCTCTTTGTCAGCGACGCAATCTGGCCCGAATTTCTTTAGGTGCCGGCCGTCAGATCTCCGCCCCCTCTTCTTTCTGACACCTGACACCCGACACCTCAACTTCTACAGCGGTGCCCGCGGCACTTCGCGCTTAAACGGCGGTTCTTCGTGCGGAGGCAGCGGCTGGTCGTTTTCCTCAGCCCACATCATGCGCTCGGACGGGCTCGCATAATAACGCAGCCAGACATCCGGGTTCTCGTCGATATTAGCGCAATCCCAATGGAGATAACTCGTGCGGCGTTCCAACTTCTTCTCGTGCGACGGCAGAATATCGCGGAAGATAAGCCCGTAGAGCTGATAGTCGCTTAGGTGGTCGGTGAAATCCAGCACGACCCGTATTTCAAACAGCTTTTCGATCGTCGCGCGAAGCACGACAGACAATTGATGCTGGCCAAGCCGATCAGGATGTGGCAACAGCAGCGGGGGATTGAACCATTGACCAATCGGCAGCATTGGCGCTCGTTCCCACTCCAGCATCGATTCGAGAAACTCGTTCTCGCTGCGCGTGCTCATCGCTGTGGGATTGACGCGATCGATCGACTCATCGAACAACGGCTCCAGCTCGTCGCGCAGTTGGGCGTTGCGGAGCAGGTGTTCTACATCTTCCGACTGAGGAGATTCGGGGGCGAACATGAGTTCCAATTTGCGCCAGTGCGCTACCGATCTATTTTTAGGGGACAAGAGGTTAGCATTGTATACGGAACGACTCGCAGTTGGTGCGATTCGCCCCTCAACATGCCTGAATCTTGACTTTAACAACCAGCAACGAGGACTAAAAGGATTTCGTCGCTGTAGTTTCAACGAGATTTCGTGCTGGCAGAATCATGACCTGCAAACTCGGCAAGGTCGCCCCGAAGAGCCTGCGTATTCGTTAAAGTCGACAGCGAAAGGGCAGGCCAGAGCCTGGAAAAAGGGAGCGAAAAACTTGCATTCCCGCGACTTAATCCTCGGCACTCCCCTCCTTCGTTTTATCACTTTTCCCCGTCGTTTCGTGTAATCAATACACGATCGATTCGCTGGCCATCCATGTCCACGACTTCTAAAGACAGGCCATTCCAGTCGGCTTTATCGCCAATCGTTGGAATGTGGCCAAGTTGATCGAGGATCAGGCCGGCGATAGTGCTGAATCCGCGCCCTTCCCAGGAATCGTCGCCGCTGATTTCCAGACGGTCGATCATGTCGGCGATGCTGACCGTCCCATCAAAGAGCCAGGAGCCGTCGTCTCGCTGAATGATTTTCTGCTCTTCGTTCCGTCGATGTTCGTCGCGCATTTCGCCTACGATCTCTTCGACGACATCTTCGAGCGTGACCATTCCCTCGGTGCCTCCGTATTCGTTCAGCACAATAGCCAATTGGTTGTGCTTTTCCTGAAATAGCTGGAGGAGCCGATCAAGTGTCATATTCTCGGGAACGAACAAAGCCGGATGGAGCAATTTGCGCAGCTCGATGGCCCATCCCAAATACTGCTGGCGAAACAGGTCCTTGATATGAACGAACCCGATCACGTGGTCGAGGTCGGCTTCATAGACCGGCAGCCGCGAGAAACCGGCCATCGCTACCGTCCCCAAGATTTCATCGGCCGGGGTGTCGACATCCATTGCGTCCAGATCAATTCGGGGACGCATGATGTCACGCACCGAGCGCTCGCCAAGCCGAAGCGCGCCGAGCGCGAGCTTTTGCTCCAAAGGCTCGACGACTCCTTCGGCCGTGCCCGTATCGATGAGGTGCTCGATGTCGTCGAGCGATACGGTCGGCTCGCTCTTGGCGCCCAGTCGAAGCGTCCACAGAACGCTACTGGTCGAGAGGCCCATAAACCAAACTACCGGCCGGGCCAGCACTCCAACCACATGAATCAGCGGGGCCAGCAAAATCGCCAGTCCCTCCGCCCGATGAAGAGACACTCGCTTCGGTACCAATTCGCCCAGAATCAGCGACAAATAAGTGAAACAGACGACGAACAGCCCGAGGGAAAGCCCGGCCGAGTGGCGGACAACAAATGGATAGGAAGACTCTCGAAGCCATCCGCTTATATGTCCAACGACCTGATCACCGCCATACGCCGCGCCGAGAGCTCCCACAACGGTGATAGCGATCTGAACGATGGGAAGAAACAAATCCGGATTTCGAGCGAGCTCGAGAGCACGCTGGGCATTTCGATTGCCTTCCTCGGCCTTTTGCTCGAGCCGGCCCTTTCGCGCGGCGATCAACGCTGTCTCGGCGGCGGCGAACAGGCCGTTGATCAAAATCAGGACCAGAATGAAAAGGATTTCCCAAAACATAAAAAGTTGGCAAGTGCTGAAGCCGGTCCATCATCGGTCGGTGGGCGGCTCGCGCAAGCGGCGGAGCCCCCGACTATAATTCAACTCCCATTTCGCGGAATAGCATTTTCATATCTTCCCATGTCTCCTTTTTGAATGATGGGCTGCGAAGCAAAAATGCCGGATGATAGGTGCAAACGACCTTGATGTTGCGATATCGATGGATCTTGCCGCGAAGCTTGCCAATCGAAAGGGGCGAGCCCAATAAGTTTTGGGCCGCAACGGCTCCCCAACAGCAAATGAACTCGGGTTGGATCAGCGCCAACTGGCGGTCCAAATAACCACGGCAGTTGGCCAGCTCGGTGGGCAATGGATTGCGATTTCCGGGAGGGCGACATTTAAGCATGTTGAGGATGTAAATGTCTTCGCGCTTGATACGGCAGGCCTCGATAATCTTATTGAGAAGCTGCCCGCCCCGCCCCACGAATGGCTCGCCTAGCCGATCTTCGTCTGCCCCCGGGGCTTCTCCTAGGAAGCATAACCGGGCGCGTGGATTGCCTACGCCGAAGACAGTCTGTGTTCGAGTTTTGGCTAGCTCCGAGCACTTCACACAGGCGGCCACTTCCTCTTGGATGACTTTCAGTGAAAGATCGGCCGGAGCGGCTTGGGCTGGCGGTTCATCCGCGTCGAGCAGGCTACTTGCCGGACGGGGGGGGGCGGTAACTTTTTTGGGCATCGGCGCCTCCAATTGCGCACGGTGGGCTTCGCTAGGCGACGAGGCAGCAGCAGGGGGCTGGGAAGCGGTGGGCTCCAAGCTGGACGCTTCGATTATCGGGCGCTCCACCAGCGGCACCCTAGGAATTTGAAGCACTCCTGCCCGCTGCAGGCTTTCCAGACGTGTAAGCACTGCTTGGCGTAATTGCGAAGTTTTGTCGGCTTGCATAAACCTGATCCTGTGCTGCCAGTGTAGGCACGCGGCCCTGGTAGCAAAGGGGGCAAGCGAGGTTTTGCTCGAAATACGCCCTGGCTAGCTATGCCAGCCGACCACCAAACTGGCGACTACACCCTGTCGCGCCGGCCAAGTATGATGGTTTGCAAGGAACTAAGTGGGCAGTTCCTCGGTTCAATATCTCGTCTAGTGATTGATGACTTTGAATTTGCAAGCCATGGCCAGACCGCCACGCGGTCCGGTGCGTAGCGGACACATATACTTAAAAGTCAGCGATCACTAGTGGTTTTCGCACGATTGGCGAACCTCCACGAGGCAATTTGTCTCTTCATCGGCCGGTGAGCAGCCGGTGGACGGGATCGTTACGCACTAATCTGAAATTCCATGAGCGTGCCGCAAGTAGTAATCGTGGGCCGGCCCAATGTCGGCAAGAGCAGCCTGCTCAATTGGCTCGCTGGCATTCGTATTGCCGTGGTCGACGACCAGCCCGGCGTCACGCGCGACCGCCTGTCCCACCTGATGTGCCATAACGACCGATTCTTCGAACTGGTCGATACCGGCGGCATGGGCATCGCCGATATGGACAATCTCACACGGCACATCGAAGACCAGATCAACCTGGCGATCGACTCGGCCGACGTCATTCTCTTTGTGGTCGATACCCGCGAGGGAATGCTTCCACTCGATCAAGAGGTGGCCCGCCGCCTGCGCTCGGTGCAAGTGCCGATTATCTTGATCGCCAACAAGGCGGATGCCGAGCATTTCGATGCGCAGGCGGACGAGTTCTATCGCTTGGGTGGCGGCAAGCCGTTGCGAGTGAGCACGATGCAAAACCGCAATCGAGCAGTGCTCCTCAACTTAATCGTTTCAAAGTTGCCGC
>CAZGMU010000021.1:0-23021 GCA_964526975.1 uncultured Planctomycetaceae bacterium | reverse complement strand
CTCTGCGGTAATCCAGTGCGCCGAAATTGGCCCGAAAATATGTCGTCGAACTGACAACAAGCGTTTCCAAGCCGCGACATGCGGCTTTAGCTCTACTTAAAGAAAACTAGGACAGCGCAAGGAACAAGCCATGGTAAAGATACGGGATATGCCTCTCGCCAACGGCTTTCCGGCCGGAACGGCCGGGCTATATAGCCGACTCGTTTCGGGGCGGTTCTCAAAATCCCACGGAAACGCTTACACCGCCCGGGGCGTAATAGCCGCCATAGTAACCACCGTAGTAAACCGGGTAAGCGGGCCGCGCATAGTAGCCCGGGTACCAAGGCCGCACTACCCGTGGACCATAGTAGGTTCGGTACGGTGCCACTCGCGGACCATAGCCATAGTAAGCGACGCGGGGACCGTAATAACCGGCGCGTGGACCATAGTACGGTCGCCCGTAATAACCGCGCCGCGCCTCGGCGTGGTTCGACCAGCCGAAACCAGCCATGCCAAATGCGGCAATAAAGGTCAGCGATAGGAAGATGCGCTTGAACATGAGTAATGCCTCCTCAGATCGTCCGAGATGAATGGACTAACATTCTTAGTGCAGATGGCGCGCCAAGAATAGCAGGCAGCTTGCGGCTTTTCGTCGCTACGAAATAATATCCCGTATCCCCAGCCGTCGCGCCAAGGCATTTCAGGCGATTTCACGCCTGCCAGCGCTGTTTGATAGCAATCAGCTCTTCGCGCTCTGCTAGCGATTTGTAGTGCGGATCGAGCGGATAGCAGCCTGAAATCAGGCCGTTGCGGGGAGCGGTCGTGCAGTCGCTGAAGGTGCGACACAAGCGCTTGCGTTCCAGCGGCCTGCCAGCTAACGAATCGGCCGGCAATTCAGGATACGACAACACCATTCGGCCGATGCCGACAAAATCGACCCAGCGCTCGCGCACGACCGCCTGCGCGACGTTTGGCAAATATTCTTGCAAATAGGTGTAACCGCTGCCCACGAGTGGAATATTGGAAACCGCCGCCTTGCACTGCCGCACTGTATCAATCTGGCGCCACACTCCCGTGAGCGGATCCTCCGGCGGTTGATAACCGTCGATCGGCGGAAAAATCGCCGGGCGCATCAAATGCGGATTGTAATAAGGACTCGCGCAGGAAACGTTGACTAGCGAGACGCCGTGCGCGACCAACGTGCGGAGCAATTCGATCGGCTCGCGAAGATCGATCGTTTCCGGATCGTCGGGCGACAGGCCGAAACCGCAGTCGTACGGCAACAGTTTATCGTATTCCATCGGTCGGCCGACTTCGCGACTGGTAATATACGGAGGCGCATCGAACACACTAAGTCGCACGCCCACGACAAGTCCTGGTATCTCCGCGCGAATGCGGTCGATGATCGTCACGAGCAATCGCGAGCGCCCAGCGAGATCGCCGCCATAGGGTCCCGGCCGTCGACGAGCACTCAGAAACTCGTGCAACAAATAGCCGTGACAAGCCTTCACATCGACGAACTGAAAGCCGACTTCATGTGCCAGATGCGCCGCGGCAACATAGTCGTCGACAAGTTTTTCCAATTCCGAGTCGGTCCACACGATCGAATCATCGTTCGGATCGATCTTGAACTTGGCATCGAGCAACGGGTGATGATAGGCGATGCGCGGGGCGCTCTTGTGATGATCGTCCGGCTTGCAGAAGCGGCCAGAGTGGGTGAGTTGCAGGCCGACAAACAAACCATCGAGCGACCCGAATGACTCGCGGTGAGCCGTGGTTAATGCATTGAGCAGCGCCGCCAGTCCCGCACGATTGGATTGCGTGGCGAGCGTTTGATTCGGGTTGGCCCGGCCATCCGGACGCACGGCCGCCGCCTCGCCGCCCCAAATGAGCTTCGCGCCGCTTTTGCCGAAGTTGCGCCAGCGGCGTAGCGTGTGTTCCGAGGGGAAGCCGTCGCGGCCAGCGTCCCAACCTTCCATCGGATGAATGCACCACCGATTACCGATCATATGACCGGCGATCTCGGTTGACTGTGCAAGGGGCGAGCCTTCGGCTGCCGAGATGTTTTGATCGTCAACCGGCAAGGGAATATCAAGCTCATCGAGCCGCGCACGCAACGCGGCGACTGTTTTAAGCTGTGCGATCTTAGGGTAACTGGAGTCGTTGCTCATGTTTATGATTATCTTCCCAAACGGAGGTAGAGCAAACCACTTTCTCGCATGCTCACCGATATCATGATCACCGCTAGCGCGTTTTTAAGATTGGTGTAGCGAGATTGCTTTTGTAATGCGGGCCGCTTGCGGTATCACGCTAAACCGCAAACGATGCTCCCGAACGTACTCAATTGCTATACCAACTTAAAAAACGCTCTAAATAGCCGGACCGCCACGCGGTCCGGGCTCCGGCAAGCGTGGCTCGCTGGCTATTGGATAGGTATTTCAAAAACTTGCTCTAAAGCAGATGGTAAACATGAAATTGGAGTGGCCGTTCGTCGAAGCATTTCGTACGCTCGAACCATAGGTACTGGCCGCTCACTGTCTGCACACGTAAACCATGTCTAGCCTTTACGACTTCGAAGTTTCCACGATCGATAGCCACCGTCAACGTCTCGATGCCTACCGCGACCAGGTCTTGCTGATTGTCAACGTCGCGAGCCGTTGCGGATTTACGCCTCAATATACCGGCCTCGAAGAACTCTACCTAAAATACCATGAGCGCGGCTTCACCGTGCTTGGTTTCCCCTGCGATCAGTTCGGCCACCAGGAGCCGGGAGACGAAGCGGAGATCAAGGAGTTCTGCCGGTTGACCTACGAGGTGACATTTCCGCTGTTCGCGAAGATCGACGTAAACGGACCCCACGCCGATCCGCTCTACAACTACCTCAAAAGCGCCCGCCGCGGCCTCTTGGGAACTAAGCGAATCAAATGGAACTTCACGAAGTTCCTGATCGACCGCGAAGGGAGCGTGCTCCGCCGATTTGGCCCGCTGGTCAAGCCAGAGAAAATCGAGCGCCGAATTCAGCGTCTACTATAGAAGAAGATCACTCGACCTGAGCTATTGCTGCTTGATCGCCTCGTCGAACGCGAACTGAATCGATTGCTCGGTCTTGGGATCGAGCTTGGTGACAAGCACCCAGTGTTGGCCGTCGTCCACGAGCTCGTATTTACGAACGTCTTCGTCCGGGCGCCGCGAGACCAGGTCTTCATCCTGCGTGGGAAGCTTGGTTGGTGATGGGGGGGCATCAATTTTTTGTGGCCCAGCCAAATCGGAATCGAGGATGCTTACACTATCTTTCCCATCGAGATCAGCGGCCCCATTCTTTTTCTGGTTCTTCGCGTTCTGCTCATGTTCGGCTTCTTCTGCCGTTTTTGTGCGCCGTAGCGAGTAGTGAGACTCTGTGGCGATTGTGACGATCGCTTTGTAGTGGCCGTCCGGCGTCGTCGGCTTGATGATCTCCGAGGTGACCTTGTTGGTCCCCAGCATCGTCGACCGGGTCGTGCCTTGCGTGACCACGAATCCGACGGGTTGCCCGTCGATCTTGCGATTGAACGATTCCATGATTCGCTTGAATCGCTTTTCGGGACTCGTGTCTTCTGCCTGGCTTGACTCGGCCGAACCCAGCCGATGGCAACCAGTTGCAAGTGTGAGAAGCGACAGGAAGGTAGCGAGAAAAATTCGTCGAACGGCGGAAAGATTCATATCGACCGGCTCATAACCGGGGCGAAAAAATAATGGGAAGTGAACAGTAAAACGAAGTTTCAACGATATCTATAGGTTACCACAAGATCAGTAGCCGAATTCACAGGTGCGTAGTTTCTTATGAATCCACCTACTGCGATGTTGTAAAGCCTAGCCGGACCGCCACGCGGTCCGGGCCATGCCGCACACGCGCTTCAAAAGTTACAATCCTCTAAAACGGATTCTCGTCCTCCTCCGCCTTGAGGCTTGGCTTGGGTTCCGCCGCTTCGCTCTGCGGCGCGGGCGGCAGCGGCTTGGCCGGTGCTGCTTGTGAAGGGACCGCTTTCATGGGCGGCGCCTCCGGCGTGGCTTGAGCGGGTGGAGCGGCCGCGGCATCGTCGCTGAACGGATCCGCCACACTCGGCCTGGCGGCTGGCGGCACGGGAGTTGCCGCCGGCGGCAATGTTGGTTTAACGACTTCTTGAGCGGGCCGAGGCGCCACGACCGATTGCGGAACTCCAGGACGCGCGTACTCATCCAGCGGAACAACTCGTTGTTCACGAAGAACTGGTGTATCGGCTGCCCGTTGCGCGCCCACAGCCGGAACCATCGCTGCCAGCCGTTGCGCTCGGCGTCGATACTCCTCGAGCATCAGTCGCGTGGGGCCTTGCACGCGCTCCAGCGTTTTCCCAATGTCGAAGCGATGCGGCGAATTCGCCTCCAACTCGGCGCCGATTTCCATGTCGGCCCGAGCCTCGTCACAACGGCCCTGGCGCGCCAGCGTCAAAGCACGGAAATAAAACGCTCTTGGATCGAGCGGATCAACTGCCATTAACGTGGAAAACGCAGACTCGGCCTCTGCCGAGCAGCCGCGAAAGTAAGCTTCAACGCCGGACGAATAGAGCGCGCTGGCACCGAATTCCTGAGCGCCATGAGCGGCCGACAGCACGCTAAAGCCACATAGGATTATGCAAAGGGCGGTTGGGCAAAGATGACGTTTCATAGGTGTGCGGCGACCCCGGGGTTAATTTTTGCGGCTGCATTATAGCCTGCCGGAATCGGACCGGGCCACTAGGGCCAACCACCGATCGCCTGCCCTACCCTGCCTTCCGTACCGGGTCTGATTTGGTCACGGGCCCACGAATCTTCGTGATTTCGGCCTTTACCTTTTCATAGTCGTCGAATTCCATGCGATTGAGCGAATCGCGGGTCAGCCCCAGCCCTTCGGCTTTTTCCCAGGCTTCAACCGCGGCGCGGCTATTGTTTGCGCCGAGATAAGCCTTGGCCAAGTGGAAGTATTTCGCCGACGTCGGATTGTCCGTTACCGAAAGCTGGAGATCCGCGATCGCTTCCTTGTACTGACCGAGCGACATAAGCACGACCGCGCGGGTGTCCAGAATGTCGGAGCTTGGGCCTAGAATCTCGGTCGCCTCGGCAATCAGCTTCATCGCATCGGAATTCGCCGACGATTTGTCGGAGAGTGCGAGAATGAAGGCCAGATTATTCAGCACGACCGCTCTCGGGATGCCGACTAGCTCTTTGCGTTCGAGCAGCTTGCGGAACAAATTCGCCGTGTCTTCATAGCGCTTTTGCATATCGTATAAATCGGCTTGCACGATCAGCATCGATACCGCGTCGGGATTTTCACGCAGGCCAGTGTCAATCCAGCGCTGAATCTGAGCGTCGAACTTGTCGCCTGTCTTGTCCCGGTGCAGGCGGGCCACTGCCATGGCGACGTCAAGCACCTGCGAGACATTGTCCGGTTTGTAGAGCCCGTTCAACATTTCGAAGCATTGCTCGGGCGAACGGTGTATGCCCAGGAATCGCGCGAGGTCGAAGTTCAAATTGGGATCGCGCGCGGCCAGTGAACGATAAATTTTTTCAGCGCTATCATAATCTTTCAAATCGGTAAGCAAGCGTGCCATCAAGATTGCGGATTGCTTCGTCGCGGCATCCGGCTCCTTGGTGGGGTCGTCCAGATTGGGTAGCCGACGACGCAGCGCCTCGGCCACTTGTTTCTGCTGGCCTCGCTTGTCGGCGATGCGCACGGTGAGCTCGAACGTCGTCGGGGCGCCAGGCGCCAAGCGCTGCAAATCGCCTACGACCGCCACCGCTCGATCAATCGAAGCGGCGTCGCCTCGCGCCAACAGCTTGCGGGCGTAGGCGTCACGGGCTCTGACCGAATTTGGGTACCGATTGATGATCAACTCCATCTTGCTCCGATACTTCGACCAATCGGCGCCAGTCGCATAGTACAATTCAGCAAGTTGAATCGCGGCGGACTCGTTGAGTGGTTGAATCCGATCGAGCTCCTCGAGCAGACTGATCGCTACCTTCCGCGAGCGAGGCTCGGGACGCGGGGCCAATAGCTCGGCCAGCGCCAGCTTGTCTTCCATCAACAGGCCGCCGTCCTGGGAATTCGATCTCAGTAGCTTTTCCGCTTTGACCGAGTTTTGATAATCGCCAGTCATTGCCAGCATCTTGGCAGCCATCCGCCGGGCCCATAACAAGCTGTTATCGTTGGCTGCCAATTTGCCATCGGCGCCTGCCTTCAGAATCTGATTGATCAGCGGCGTGGCTTTTTCCTTCCGATCGGGCTGCGGATAAAGCGGGCCCATGTAGAAGGCCGCCAGTTGTTGGGCTCGTTGCAGATCGTCTGGCTTGGTTTCGTAAAGCTCGCGATACATCGTCTCCGCGTCGAACCAGCGACGAAGCGCCTCGTAGCTGCGCGCGAGGAATAGCGTCAGGTTGTCGCCGCTCATCGACAATTGTGCGTCACGCATCGCTTTCTGCGCTTCATTTCCTTTATCCTGCATGAGCAAATAGTTGATCAACGCAAACCAAGCCTCGGCGAATTCGGGCTGCAACTGCGTGGCTTTTTGCATTGCCTGCGTGGCTTTGGCCATCGTCTCCTTACGAGTGGCTTCCGGCATCTTGGCGTCTTGGGCAGAACGCGCAAGCAACTGACTGTACCAATACTGGCTTTGGGCATTCGTCGGATTGGCAACGGTCGCCGCCCGGGCTTGTTCAATCGCCGCGTCCACTTGCTTCGACTGGAAGAGGATTTCCGCGTACAGCGGCCCCAATAGCGGCTGTCGAACCGACTCCGGGATGCGATCGAGCAACTTTGCCGCTTCCGCATAACGACCGCTAAGTGACAAGAGGCGAATGTGCGCGGCAACAGCCGTAGGGACCAACCGACCCAGCTCTTCCGCTCGATCGTAGAACTTGAGGGCCAGCGCGGGGTTATTCGAGAGTAACTCCACTTCGGCCAACAAGGCATAGAGGTCGCTCGACTCGGCACGTTGTTCCATAGCTCGCTTTACTAAGGAGCGAACCTCGGGAAGCGCGTCGCGCGAGAGCTGCTCACGACGCATCTGCCAGATCTTACGTCGTGCCTCGGCGGAGAGCCACGCGCTATCCGTCTTGTCCCCAACCACTTGCAGGATTTTATCCTGCGCGGATTTCATTCCCTCCTCGTCATTCGCCTCAAGCGCCATCGAGAACAGAGCCATCCGCACAGGCAATTCCTGTGGCTGGTTGTCGGCAACCAGGTTCAAGTACTGTCGCGCTTCCTCGATCATGTTGAGGTTGATGTAGTCGCGGGCAATTCCATTCCACAATTCCACCTTTTGGGCCGTCGTCCAGTTGTCGATGTCCGCGGTCAGGCCGGCCAGGTCTTGTTTCAATTGCTCCTTGTCTGCTTTGTCTTTATTCAGCGAGATCAGGATATCGGCCTTATCGAGCCGCAGGCCGGGTAGATCGCCAAACTCATCGACCAGTCGCTGCCAGTATTCCAGCGCCTTGGCAGGTCCGATCTTGGGGTTCAAGCGGGCCAGTTGCAGCTTGAATCGCTTGAGTTGTAGGTTTTTGGGATCTTCTTTTTCCGCTGCCAACACGATCTGCGCCGCGCGATCGAAATCCTCACGCATCAAGGCAACCTGCGCCTTGAACAGCGCGACGACTGATGGCGATAGCTTGTTTTTTTCCGCCAGCTCATCGATCTGTTTTTCTATGTTGGACCAGTTCTGTTGTTCTTTCGGCAACTTGAGCATCTTGGCGATTTCTTCTTGCAACGGATCCGGGCCTGAAGAAGTCTTGGTCCGCTCGACACCAAGCGCCGCCGCCATCCGCTGGGATCCAGCCACCGCCGGCGCATTCCGCGAGTCTTTCTGGGCAATCAAGTCGTAATACTGCTTCGCCAGCTCGTAGCGTCCCAATCGCTCGTAGCAGAGGGCCAGATTGAAGTCGACTTCCGTGGACATCTCTTTGCCGAAGAGCTCCATGCGTGGCCGAAGTTTGTTCAATGCTTCAGCGGCTGCGTACCATTTGTTCTCGGCCACTAAGAAGAGCGCTTCGAAGTAATCGTTCACTTCGGCGATGAGCCTCCGGTCCTTTTGCATGTCTTCGATTGTGTGCCGGGCGCCCTTCAAGTCGTTCGATTCGATCTGCAGCCGGGCTTTCGCGAATAAAATGTTCATGGCGGCATTGCTGCCGACCGCCTTGGCGCCCGCATCGAGCTGGGCCAAGGCTTTATCCACCTTGCCTTGCTGCATTTCCAGGCTCGCGGCTCGCTGATAAACGCGAGGATCCTTTGGATGATGCTTCTGGGCCGTTTCCATGTATTCGCGGGCTTTGTCGAATTGCTTGTTCTGGGCCGCGATGTCCGTGACCAATAGCAAAACGTCCGCGTCTTCCGGCTTGAGCTGGTACGCTTTCTCGGCGTCGCTACGAGCGCCGCCTTCATCTCCCCATTGCGCCAGCAGGCGACTGCGGTAGACGTACGCGGAAGCGTCCTTCGGGTTGGCGTCAACCATTTGGTTGGCGATTCGCCCCGCTAGTACGGAGTTGCCGTGTTTGCTACGTAGAATTGCCGCCAGTAAAGAATAAACTTCCGTCGCATGGGGAGCGGCGGCCTTCTTGGTGTCGAAACTGTCGGCTTTGGGATCGTACCCGATCAGCTCGTAGGAATATTTGACCGCGTCATCGATATTCCCCGATTTAGCGAGGTAGGTCGCCCGGAGAATCTGCAGGTCGGCCAATTGTTTAGGGTCACGCTCCCCTTCGAGCAGAATTTTGAGGTGGTCCAACGCGCCGCTGAAGTTGCGAACGTTGTCTTTGCCATAGAACTTGACCAATCGCTTGCGCACGTCCTTGGCTTCCGGCGCAGTGGCGATGGCCGAGCTACGGAGCATCATTTCCAGCGCCTGCATGGTCGACGGTATGTATTCAGGATCAGGATTGTCCGACTCCAGCAGATCAAGGTAGGTGTTGGCCAATTTGATCTTGGCCTCCATGTTGTCTGGATCGGCGGCGGTGTATTGCTGGTAGTACTGTGACGCTTGCACGTAGTTCTTATTTGCAATCGCCTTCTCGGCCTCGTTGAGCAGCCAGCCCGATTGGCGAGATGTCTGAAAAGAATGGATGCCTAAAACCGCGCCGGCACAAACAACTCCTCCAATTATCAAGCCGATAAGCAGAGGAAAATTTATACGATACTCTTGCATGTTCGATACCTGAGTGAATTCAATCGTGTAGCGGAACGAGTTTGCTAAACTCATTCAACCAACGGCTCTACGGATTTGCGACTGGCGGCCGAACAGTATGGCAACGGTTCAAAAATCAATCGTCTCAGTCGAAAGTTACTGCGTCTTGGCCAGATCAGAAATGTTTAGCTCTTGCTGTGTTCGATGAGATTGAAATGAAATGAGAACGCGAACCACTGACCACGCCAACCAGAACGAGCCCCAATCTGCATTCGAGGGGCTGGCTGGCCAGATCGACACGCTTTCCCAAACTGGTTCGTAGCCTTGTTTTATCGTATCTGTGAGGCACTTGCTGTCAACGAACAGTCTCCTCGCGAATCGCCAAGGGCACCCGCTATTCGTTACAATCGCCCCCATTTGACTATTTGCCGGTCCGGGTGTCCGAAAAATAACACCTGTTCCTTGGCCCCACGATGATTTTCCGTAGCGATTCGAGCGGGGGTAAGCCGTCAGCGACACTTGGTCTCTTGTGCAGTAATGCACTCGAAGCATCGGAACAAATGCGTGGCAAGTTCGCCGTATCCTACTTCTCCTCACTCGACAAAGAGGTAAACCGGCGCCGATACTGCCGCTGTTTTTCCTTCGCTAAACGCCTTAAGCGCGGATGGACCACGACCGAGCGTCGTCGCCGGAATTTCTATTTCGCCTGATTCGCCTTTTACGCTGCCCAGGTCGCGACTGTTCTGGCGAACCGTGATCGACGTTGCCCCCGGCTGGCGAACACTAACCTTGAATTTGCCAGAAATAGGCACTCTTGTCGCGGGCATCACTTTTATTTCCACGACCGCTCCGTGATTGTCGACGACGATCGGAATAATCATCCTTCCCTGCGTTTCGATGGAATCCGACCGGCTTCCCACGACGCGAATCTCATGGTGGCCGTCGGGCAGTTGGGTTGTATCCAGCGTCATGGGTAGGCTCTTCGTTGACCGGGCAACCAGCCGGCCGTCGACGAATAATTCATACAAGCCGATCGAAGCCAGGCTTGAGGGCGTAAGCGTGAGCTTGCCTTTGACTCGTTCGTCTTTTTTCACTCCAGCGACCGCGATCTTGGGAAAGCTCGCCCACGGCTGGCATAGCGGATCGCCGACGATCAGCAACTGGTAAGGGCCACGGATCGATTGATAAAACGCCTCGGCCAGCGACGAGCCGCGCACATAGTGGAGCTGCAAGGAGGGCAGCGGAAACTTCGCTTGCAGCGCACGAGGCTCCGCGACCGTGCCGCTCGCGCCCGCGGCGCCGGCGCGAAGAAAGTCCGTGAGCGGTGTTTGGGTGCCCTCGGGAGCGAAGCTGCCCCCTGCGCTGGTGAGGTGCTCGCAAATCGCGCCCGGGAGGATTTTGACCCCGTCCTTCACCAGGTCGAAGTTCGCCGCGCCCACAACCATGCCCATCACATCTTTTGCCCCAACTGGAAGGCGGCCTTGCTGCACCACGGCCTCGACGCCCGCCGCCTTGATCTGCGCGGCTACCCCCGGAAAACATTTGTCCCGCGTCGAGCTGCGAATGTCCTTGTTCCACATGAAGTAGATCGTTCCCTTGGGCTTGCTGCCGTCGGCCAGTGCGGATCGCTTCAAATAGCTGAGAACCTCATCGACCGTGTTGCCCCGTCCGCGCGTGACGCCGAGCATCATCGAGAGCAGGTATCGTTGGCCTTCTGGGCTGCCGTCTGTTTTCTTACCCGTTTTGCTCCATAAATAACGTGAGCGAAATCCGCGCGTGGAAACACCGGCCAAATCTTGGCATTGCCCCAGATTGGCCGCATTGGGATCCGGCACATACCAATTAATATCCGGACTCAGGATCCCCGGGCTTTGCGCGAGAACGAGCGGCGCCAGATAGGTCGCTCCATTGATCGAAGCGCTCGGCCAAAACTCCGCGCGAGGCTGATGCTCCGGAAACAATTCGCCTAACTCGATCTTCCAGGGGAAGTCACTCGAGTAAATGATGTAATCGATCTGCGGCGCAATACGCCGATCGTCCAATGCGGTGAGAATAGGAAGCAATATCTGATCGCGGAACGCATTGCCGCCAGTCCACTCCGGAAGGCCTTTCCAGTCGATCGAAACCACGTTGGTCGCGGGTATTTGCCGCCAATTGATATAGTGATTGGCGATCGTCTTCGACGACTCGCTATTGGAGTTCACGACGACCAACACATTTTCCGGCCCCCCACCCGCCTGGCCGATCGACCCGGACAAAGTCACACCCAATGCAACAGCGATTACAAGCAGGCTTTTCACGAAACGCGTATGCCGGAGCCCTGGATAAGAGAAGCAAGTGCTTGTCTTGTTTGTACGCTAGCGCGCTGCCAGCGGCAACCGGTTGGAAGACCGAGACGAGTAGTTTTTAAGAGCCTATTCGAAAGCCGTTTGGCCCTCTTCGCGAGACGATTCTTCGCCGATTTCCTCTCGCTCCGCGTCAGGAGTACACTGCAGGAATATGAGTTCAGCAGTCGCGACAGCCGTGTTCGAAGCCCGTGGGGTCACCAAGGTGTACCACATGGGCGAAGTCGAGGTGCATGCCCTGCGGGGCATCGATCTGGAGCTATTCGCCGGCGAATTCGTTGTGCTGCTCGGCCCCTCGGGCAGCGGAAAAAGCACGCTCCTCAACATCCTCGGCGGCCTCGATTCGCCGAGCGCCGGTACGGTCTTCTACAAAGGTCAGCAACTTACCGAGTTCGACGATGCCGCCCTCACACGCTATCGTCGCGAACATGTCGGCTTCGTATTCCAATTTTATAATCTGATCCCCAGCCTCACCGCCCGAGAGAACGTCGCTCTTGTGACTGACATTGCCTCCAATCCGATGAACGCCAGCGACGCCCTTGCTCTGGTGAATCTACACGAACGCCAGGACCACTTCCCGGCACAACTCTCCGGCGGCGAGCAGCAACGCGTGGCTATCGCCCGAGCCGTGGCGAAGAACCCCAGCGTATTGCTGTGCGACGAGCCGACCGGCGCGCTCGATGTTCATACCGGAATTCTCGTCCTCGATGCCATTTCGCGCATCAATCGCGAGCTCGGTACCACCACCGCCGTCATTACGCACAACGCCGTCATCGCCGAAATGGCCGACCGCGTAATTTCGATTTCCGATGGAAAAATCATTCACGTGCAGTCGAACGCCCAAAAACGATCCGCCAGCGAACTGACTTGGTGAGAAAAACCCAACCAACCTTAGCGTCGGCCGCCAGGCCGAACCTCCACCAACCCCCTCAACCACCACAAAAACATTCTGCTCAAAACTCATTTGAAATTACAACTTCGCGTCTTCCAGACACCCTCCACGCCAAACGATGCAATAGTCTCACGCAAAGGCGCAAAGGATACTAATTTACTTACCACGAAGTACACAAAGATCACCAAGAAAGAATGAGCGTTACTTTTCGTAGCCGCTTCAAACACACTTTGTGTCCTTCGTGTTCTTCGTGGTTCAATTCATTCTTTCTTGCTCCTCATGCTTACCGCCCTCGATCGCAAGCTGCTGCGAGACCTTTCGCAAATGAAAGGCCAATCGATCGCGATTGCTATTGTCATCGCGGCGGGGGTGGCGACGTTTGTCAATTCTCGCACCCTTATCAACTCGCTCGAGCTGACTCGTTCCACATTCTACGAACGCTACCGATTTGCCGATGTTTTCGCCCGTGTCAAACGAGCGCCCGATGTGGTTGCAGATGGAATCGCCGCAATTTCCGGCGTCGGTCAGGTCGAAACCCGGATCGTCCAGCTTGTCACGCTGGATGTGCCCGGCCTGGAAGACCCGGCCGTCGGTCAACTGATCTCGATGCCGGTAACGCGCGCGCCGCGGCTTAACCAGGTCTACCTGCGTCGTGGACGGCCGCTTCAGGTCGGGCGTGACGATGAAGTGCTGGCCAGCGAAGCGTTCATGAAGGCCAACAATCTTGACCTCGGCAGCACGATCGCGGCCATCATCAACGGCCGACGCAAAGAATTGCGAATCGTCGGCGTGGCCTTCTCGCCCGAATACGTATTTCAAATCAAGCCCGGCGACATGCTCCCCGACCCCCAGCACTTCGGCATCCTCTGGATGGAGCACGACGCCCTCTCGACCGCTTACGATATGAAAGGCGGCTTCAACGACGTTGCCATTGGCCTCACGCGCGGTACATCTGTCGAGGATGTCATTCGCCGCGTCGACATTCTGCTCGAGCCGTGGGGCGGCCTCGGCGCATTTCCGCGCAAGGATCAGCTCTCGAATCTACTGCTCGAAAGCGACATTCAGGGACTGCGCTCGGCCGGCATGATCGCGCCCACGATTTTTCTCTGCGTGGCCGCGTTCTTGCTCAATGTCGTGATGACGCGGCTCACCGGCTTGCAGCGCGAACAAATCGCGGCTCTCAAGGCATTTGGCTACTTCAATCTGCAAATCGCCTGGCACTACATGAAGTTCGTGCTCGTCATCACAATGGTCGGCGGTTTCATTGGCACGTTCGGCGGCATGTGGCTCGCGCACGATTTCACGAAGCTGTTCTTGCGTGTCTATCAGTACCCGGAGCTGGTTTTCCGAGTGCGTCCCAATGTAATTGCAAACGCCGTGCTCGTGGCTGGCGGCGCGGCGCTCGCTGGCGCTTTCGGCGCCATCGCCATGGCCGTGCGACTGCCTCCCGCAGAGGCGATGCGCCCCGAGCCGCCCGCCCATTATCGGCCCACGCTCCTGGAAAGAATTGGCCTGGGGCGGCTCGTGCCCAATGTCGCACGCATGGTTCTCCGGCAGCTCGAACGCCATCCCGTGAAAACCACTTTCTCGATCCTCGCCATCGCGATGTCGGTCGCGATCATCGTCGTCGGCAACTTCATGAAGAACTCCGTTGATGAGGTGATTCAGTCACAGTTCTACGACATCCAACGGTATGACCTGTCGCTCGCCACGGTCGAGCCGGTCACGATCGACGCCGTCACCGAACTGGCCAGCATGCCGGGCGTCGAACGCTGCGAGCCGCGACGGTTTGTTTCCGCGAGGCTGCGCGCGGGCAACTATGCCCGCCGCGTTGCTATCGTCGGCCTGCCGCAGGACGCTTCTCTCATCCGGTTGAAAACTCGCACCGGCCACTTCGTCGATCTACCGCCCGAAGGATTGGTGATCTCGAAAAAACTGGCCCAGGTGCTCGATGTGCGCGCCGGCGAAACGGTCCGCGTCGAGGCGTTACAAGATAAACGCCCCGTGGCCGATGTCATCATCGCCGAGCTGCTGGACGATATCTCCGGCCTCAATGCCTATATGAATATCGATGCTCTCAACCGCCTCATGCGCGAAGGGCAGATGATTAGCGGGGCCATGCTCGCGACCGATCCCCTCCATACGCCCGCCATTTACCGGCGGCTTAAGGAAACGCCTCATGTCGCTAGCGTCACGATTCGCCAGGCCTCCGTCGACAGTTTCCGCAATACCGTCGCCAAAAACATGCTCCACATGCGGATGATCAATTTGTCATTTGCCATCATCATCGCCCTGGGGGTTGTCTACAATGGAGCCAGGATTTCGTTATCCGAACGGAGCCGCGAGCTGGCGACACTGCGCGTGATCGGCTTCACGCGCCGCGAAATCTCCACGATCCTGTTAGGTGAAATTGGCACCGTAACGTTGCTCGGCATCCCGATCGGCCTGGTGATGGGAAATTGGTTTGCCTGGATGCTGTGCTTTTTTCTGGATCAAGAAGTGTTTCGGTTTCCGTTCATGATCGCCAACTCGACCTACGGGTTGGCGGCCGCCACGGTACTGGCCGCATCGATCGGCTCCGCGCTCCTCGTGCGGCGCAAGCTGGATGATTTGGATTTAATTGCAGTGCTAAAGTCGAGGGAGTAACCCTCTTTACAAAGAAACCGCAGATGAACGCAGATAAACGCAGATTGTTTCAGATCGATGATGAGTACATGGTGGTCTTCACTCGCCTTCTATCTGCGTCCATCCGCAGTTCCCTAGGATTGAAAAAGGTTAACGGCATAGGGTGCTACCCAATACGAACCTATCCAAAATAGTCTCATTGAATCGAAACAGTTCGCCTCGGCTCGGCGAACCTACTTTATGCGGAACCTAGGCAGCAAGGCGTTTGTTTTTCTGATCGGTGCGATTATCGTCGTCGGGCTCGGGTATGCGTTCATGCCCCAGCCGATCGAGGTCGATCTCGTCCAAGTCACGCGCGGCACCGTGCGCGTCACGGTCGATCAAGAAGGCAAGACACGCATCCATGACAAATACGTCGTATCCGCGCCTCTCAATGGCCGCATTCTGCGAATCACGATGCGCCCCGGCGATGAAGTCAAAGCTGGGAAAACGCTGCTTACGATGATCGAGCCACGCGACCCAGACTTGTTGGATGCCCGAACGATCGCCCAGGCCGAAGCGCGCGTCAAAGCGGCCGAAGCAACGCTCCGACAAGTCGAGCCGATTCTGGAATCGGCCCGGGCAGGGCAGGCGTACGCCGAAGCGGAGGTCGTGCGAATGCGCAAGGCTTACGCCGGAAAAGGCGTTTCCTTATCCGAAGTCGACAGTGCCGAAATGCTCAATCGCCAGCGCACCGAAGATTTGCGTTCAGCCAAAGTGTCGGAAGAAATCGCCCGCTTCGAGCTCGAAACCGCAAAAGCCGCCTTGCTCCGCTCACGGCCTAACCCCGAACAGATTGCCGATAAAGAGCGGGCTAATCTCACCGGCAATCCGCAGAAGCTCGATCCGAATGTCAAACCGGCTGCGACTGGAGAAGGGACAGAAAAAGAAAGTCAAGACGAGGTGGCATCGTCGGCGGCATCTGGTTGGGATTTTCCTGTCTACTCGCCCATCGATGGCCGCGTGCTCCGCGTTCTCCAGGAAAGCGCGGCCGTGGTCACCCCCGGCACGCCGCTGATCGAAGTCGGTGACCCGGCCGGCGACTTGGAAGTCGAAATCGACGTGCTGTCGCGCGACGCCGTGAAAATTCATCCCGGTGACGACGTGTTGCTCGAACATTGGGGCGGCGAAGCGCCGCTTCGCGGCCGCGTGCGCGTGGTCGAGCCTTCCGGCTTCACCAAGATTTCCACGCTTGGTGTCGAGGAGCAACGCGTCTGGGTGATCGTCGACTTCGTCGACCCGCTCGAAAAACGACCGACGCTGGGAGACGCCTACCGTGTCGAAGCGCGGATCATCATCGACGAAGCGAAGGACGTGCTCAAAGTTCCCACGAGCTCGCTATTTCGCGTGGGCTCCGATCCGGCCGTGTTCCTGGTGAAGAACAACGTCGCCCACCAAACGATCGTGAAAGCCGGTCGGCAAAACGGCCTCGAAGCCGAAATTCTCGCCGGTCTCAACGAAGGCGACGAGGTCATCCTCCACCCCAGCGACCAGATCCACGACGGCACAAGAATTCGCCAGCGATAGCCCTCCTCACAAAATCCGCGCCTACAAGAATGATCCCACGCAAAAACACAAACAATTTAGCGCCGGCGGCCACGCCGAATCCCCACTTCCAGCAGTGAAAAAACTAACCCACTTTATAATTCGCAGATAAACTTCTTCTCACGCAAAGATAGACAAGTAGAACCGCTAATCGACGCTAATGGGCGCTAATCAAAGGTAAGTGAGCAGCGCCTTTCATCGCGATGATTAGCGCCGATTAGCGGTTCCAACTCCTAAAAGCCTTCTTGTCCGATTCTATCGATTATTCCGGGTCTACCGGAATCGCATCGATCGCTAAATTCTCTCGGTTAGCGCTATTCCCATCCGCTTGCGCAAACGGCTTGACCTAGGCTTAGATAAGGTTCGGCTGCCGACTTCCGGCAGCAACTTTCCACAGTATCGCTTTTGAGAGTCTGCACATGGGACATCATTCTCGTAGTAAGCGCTTCATCGATTTTCGCGTGCAAGGCGCGTTGACTCGCCGGATCATTTTCCACTGGCTGCTGTTCATGATCGTGACATCGGTTGTCGCGCTCGTGCTGCAGGTGCTCGCCGATCCGTTCCGCGGGTTGAACGACCACTTGCAAAATTTGTGGTGGACGCAAGGACCGTTCTTGCTCGTGACGTTGTTCTTGTTGCCGGTGTTCGTGATGGACGCCGTCAAGCTGAGCCATCGGTTCGCCGGCCCGATTTTCAATTTGCGACGCTCGATCCGCGGCATCGCCGACGGCCAGCAACCGAGGAAAGTCTCCTTCCGCAAAGACGATTTCTGGCAAGAACTGGCCGAGGATTACAACCGCATGTTGACAACCTTGGGCGCGCTCCCGCCCGATCCGACCAACGTAGCGGAAGGCAAGCAACTGGTCGAAACCAAGTAGGCGTAGCGGGCCCAGTAAACGTTACAGCTACCAATAATAGATATCTAGGAGGACGGAGTTCTGGTGAGCTCCTTGGCATTATGAAGCGAATTCATCGGACGAATTGTTCGTCATCGCGCAGCGGCGTGGCTGCCACGGAGTTGGCCGTGTGCTTGCCTGTCGTGGTGCTCATCGTCGTGGCGACGATCGAATCGTGCTCGGCCTTGTTTCTCAAGCAATCGCTGACCGTCGCCGCGTATGAGGGCGTGCGGACCGCCATCGAAAAAGGGGCAACGACCACCAGTGTGCAAACCGTTTGCAACGATCTCCTGTCGGATCGCCGCGTGAAGGGATCGAAAATAACGATTTCCCCTGCTCTCGCGACGCTCAAGCCCGGCGATTATGTCGACGTGACGGTTAGCGCTCCGTGCAACTCGAACTCACCCGTGCCGACGACATTTTTCCGAGGCCGAACACTCACAGCCAAAGCCAGCATGATGATCGAGAACTAAGTAGGTTGGGCTTTAGCCCGACTACCGACCTAAGGGATGACTCAAAAACAACTTCGACGGATAGGATTCACCACGGAGACACGGAGAATACAGAGGAAGCAAATTGGGAGTGGGGAATGAGAACTCCCGATTCCATATTCCCAACTCGAATCCTCCGTGTCTCCGTGGTGATTCTGAAAATCGGAAGTTATTTTTGAGGCGTTCCTGAATTATTCCACAGCCCGTCTTGCCGATCCCTGGGATCAACAACCATGAGAAAATACTCGAACCCAAAACGCCACGCCTCTCGCACTGGGGCGATGCTCGTATTGATTGCCGTTTGTTTGCCGCTCTGCATCATCATGGCCGCGTTCGCGGTGAACGTGGCTTGGATGCAACTCGTGCGCACCGAGTTGCGTACCTCGACCGACGCCGCGGCTCGAGCCGGCGCCAAGCAGTTGAGCCTGGCCCAATCGACCACGGTTGCCAGAACCGCGGCTAAAGACGCCGCGAAACGCAACCAGGTGGCCGGCGCGCCGCTGTTGCTCTCCGATGGCAATATCGAGTTCGGCAACAGCTCGCAGCCGACACCCACTTCCCGTTTCACTTTTACGCCGGGTGGCAAGACGCCCAATGCTGTTCGAGTGACGGGCATGCGCGTGAAGGGCTCGCCAAGCGGGCCTGTCGATATGATGCTCGCGAAGGTTTTTTCGACTCGACAGTTCCAGCCGACCGAGACCGCCACTTCCACGTTGCTTGATCGCGATATCTGCCTCGTGGTGGATCGATCGGGGTCGATGATGTGGACGCTTGGCAAGGGTTCGAAGCTGCCGTCCGGCGCGCCGGATTGCGGTCCGCCCGATCCACGCAGCCGTTGGGGCGCTTTGAGCGTCGCGCTCGAAGCGTTTCTGCAAGAGCTGGAAAGAACTTCCCAAGACGAACGCGTCGGTATGGCCAGTTATTCGAGCAACAAAAAAGAGTGTGGCTACACGTACAAGATTTCGCAGATCGATTCCGACTTGGTCGGCAATTACAACAACATCCGCAACGTGATGAAGGATCTAAGTAGTCGACCCGTGAAGGGAAACACCGCCATCTCGGCGGGCATCGACGACGGCATCAAGGTGTTGACTGGCAAGCTGGCTCGCCCGTTTGCCGTAAAGACAATGGTGCTCATGACCGATGGTATTCACAACACGGGGCCCGAGCCGGTCCTGTCGGCGCGGAACGCGGCCAAGCAGAATATCGTGATTCACACGATCACGTTCAGCGACGACGCGGACATCAAGCGCATGCAAGATGTGGCTGCGGCAACCGGCGGACGACACTTCCATGCGCCGACAGCCGCGGAACTGACCAAAATTTTCCAAGAGATCGCAGCCACGTTGCCAGTGATGCTCACAAACTAATAGCCGATTCAAAATAGTTTCGTAGCTGAATTCGCCAGAATTCAGAGGAAGAACGATAATGATCTGAATTCTGGCGAATTCAGCTGCGAGTTTTTAGCTTCTTCGAGAGTGATTGAAAACGTGTTCCAGTCTCTGCCAACATGCAGTCGCCGAAAGAGCCAATCGCGGCGCACCGGCGCGGTCGTGGTCGAGTTCGCTCTTGCGGCGCCGATTTTTCTTTTGTTTTTGATGGCGACATTCGAGTTCGGCTGGCTGAACGTTATGCGCCATACGGCCGACAACGCCGCCTACGAAGCGGCTCGCAGGGCGATCGTTCCCGGGGCTACGTCGGCCGAAGCCATCGCCAAAGCCAATTCGCTACTAAACGTGGTCGGCGCCCGCAAGGCGAAGGTCACCATCACGCCCAGCACGATCACGAGTTCAACGATCTCTGTAACCGTCTCCGTCGACCTGCCAATGAGCAGCAACGGGCTCATCACGCCGCGATTCACTGGCAAGAAAGTGTTGCACAGTGAATCGACGCTCAAGACGGAGCGTGCTAAATAGCCTGTGTTAACGAGCGCGGCGATGCGCTGCAAGGAAGCTCGCGGCAATCATGGCTAGCAGCATTGCCGTTGGCTCCGGAATACTCGCAGCCAGGTTGCTGCCGACGCCACCACCGCTGCCCATTCCGTAATGGCTACGCCAAAGCTGATAGTTCTGCGGCGTGCCATTCGTCTTGCGCCAAACGACGTAGTCGGCCGTGTCGACCTTGTTGTCGCCGTTGAAGTCGCCGTCGAGGCCGAGACCGAGAACGCTCAATACCACGCTGGTATCGGTGTAGTCGACATCCCACTGAAACGCGCCGGGAAGTACGAGATTCGCGAACTGGCCGCCGATAGACGTGCCCGTCAGGATCGTAAAGCTGTTGCCAACGAGCGGGGTAAAGCCGAGAAGTGAAACGTTGAGAGTGCCGTCCAGCGCCACGGTGCCATCGACAATCAGTTGATCGTGTTGCGTTCCAGCCGCGAGACCTCCTAGCTCAATCGCGAGCGTGGCATCGGCAGCAGTTGCGAAGCGGCCTTCGATCGAGAGCGTGCCGATTCCGTTACCCGGCGCAACAGTGCCGCCGCGGCTTTCGACTTGCCCAGCAATCGATCCGCTGCCCGTCGTTATGTGCCCGCTGCCGCGCAGCGTGCCTCCCAGGATCTCGACAAATTGGGCGTCGACCGTGCCGCCGCTGAGCTGCAAGATACCGTTCGATTCGACATTGATTCCGGAAAACGTGGTCAGCCGCACGTCGTTCTGTACGTTGAGCGTCATCGTTTGATTTGCGGCAGAGCCGGAGACATTCACTTCCCAGACCGTGGTGCTGGCCGTGAGCTCGGCGACCTGATTGCCGCCGGAAACATGACGCACGTTTGCGATGCCGAGATTGGTCGGCGTGGTGCTGCCGTTCCAATTGCCGCCGGTGCTCCAGGTGCCGCTTGCGGCGGAGGTGGCCCAGTTTTTCGAGATGGTCACCGGATCACTAATGTAGATGCCTTCCGCGACTGCGCCTGCTTTGGGATTGATGACTAAATTACGACCGGCAAACACGTTCATGCCGACGATGCCTGGGAGCGTGTTTTGTCCATCGACCGGCGTTTTCACGTCCAGAACGACAATGGGGACATTCGTTAAGGTCAGGTTGCCGCCACCGTTTACCGCTTGAATCGTAAAACTATCGAGGAAATAGCCGCGAATGCCCTCGGCGGTTCCGCCGGCGCCGGTAACCGCGACGGTGAAATCCGGGTGATCGGGATCAAGCCCGAGCTGCGAATACGCAATTTGCTCGGAGAGCACGGTTACATCGGCGCCCGTATCGAACAGCATTTGATTGTTGTTGATGGTGGTGCCGTCGTGGCCAAGATTGGTTGTCAAAAATATCCCGCCTTGCACGACCGTGGGAATGGACGGGTTTTCGTAAGGCTTGTTTAGCAAGTCAGGATTTTGGGGATCGTAGAACCAAAACGGCGGCTGAGCGAAGCTGGCGCCAGGATCCAAGGAAATAAAGGCCCGACGGGTGATTCCCTGGTTGCTACCGCCAATCGGGTTGAATTCAATGGCCGGCGAGCGCACGGTGCGGCCATTGATTTGGTGAATCTGCGGCAGATCGTTGCGAATGTACGTGGCATAACGGCTGACGAACGGCAGGCCAAGAATATTTGGCAGATCGACGCCTTCGTCGAACGTGGCGAGCGACGTATTGGTTTGTCCGCGAAGAGCGCTGTGGTTGATAGTAAGCGGCGCGGTGCCGCTAACGCCTTGTAAACCTCCCGCGTAGAGACCGAGGGGATCGTCGATTGTCGCGAAGAAAGATCCGTTGGCTCCTTTGAGCTCGATCGGATACGTGCCCTGATAACCGTCCGACTGACCTGGATAGGGCCCATCCATCTTAAAGTCGTAATGGGCTTGCGCGGTGATCAGAGAGATTGCGGCACCGGAATCCATCAGGGCGATGTCGTAGTGCGCGGTGCCACCCTGACCTAACAAAGTGCCCCCCGGCGCGGCGCTATAGGCAGCATTGGTGTCGAAGTCGTCTTTGAACTCATTCGTCAGCGCGATGCCGACCTGAGGAAGAAAACCACCAATCGGGATGCCCGTGGCAATGGCATGTGCCGCCGCCAGCAAGGCGCACGAAATGGCCGCTGTCAGTTCGAAATAGTGCCGCGCACGCGTCTTCATATGTCCCTGTTCCTCAACCTTCAAGCGTAAGCGGCGAGCGAACTTGCGTCAACAAATTGGAAGGCGGCACTGCTGCCCGTTGGTAGGACGGACAATCCTGTCCGTCGATTTACGTAAGACGGCAAGGACGGACAGGATTGTCCGTCCTACGGGGCGTCCAGCCTCTTATCCCACTGCAGGCCGGCCGATGCTGTGGTAATTGAAGCCAAGTCGTTCCATGGCCCAGGGTTCGTAGAGGTTGCGGCCGTCGAAAATCACCGGCGATTTCATGCGCCCGAACAGTTCCTTGAACTCCGGCCGCTGGTAGTCGCCCCACTCGGTCATGATGGCTAGGGCATCGGCCCCGTCGGCGGCCTGCATGGGCTTGGGGTAATAGGTGATCCTATCGCCATAAATTTGACGGACGTTTTCCGTTGCTTCGGGATCATGAACCCGGACCGCCGCGCCTTGCTGAAGGAGCCAGTCGACAAGCACGAGCGCCGGCGCTTCACGGATGTCGTCGGTCTTGGGTTTGAAGGCCAGCCCCCAGATTGCGATCGTTTTTCCTTTCAGATTGCCGGCAAAGTGCTGGCCGATCTTTTCGAGGATGATCTGCTTCTGCCGTTCGTTGACGGCATCGACCGTTCGCATCATTTTCGGTTCGATGCCGTGGTCTTCCGCCATGCGAACTAGCGCACGAACATCTTTCGGGAAGCAGCTTCCGCCGTAGCCGACGCCGGGGAACAGGAACGCGAAGCCGATGCGGCTGTCGTGCCCGATGCCGCGGCGGACGTCGTTGATGTCGCCGCCCATCCGCTCGCATAGGTTGGCCATCTCGTTGATGAAGCTGATCTTGGTCGACAGCAGCGCGTTGGCGACGTACTTGGTCATCTCGGCGCTTTCGGGCGACATCGAGAGGAACGGCTTCTCCGTGCGGAGGAACGGCTCGTACAACTGACGCAGCACGTCGGCCACTTCGGGGCGACGGAC
>CAZGMU010000020.1:23274-23576 GCA_964526975.1 uncultured Planctomycetaceae bacterium | reverse complement strand
CAACTACCGCCGCACCGGCGAGAGGCACAGCGTCGCCGACAAGGACGTTTTGTCCCGATGTTGAGAAGCCTTCTGCCTCAAGATCGGCGTACAGCCGGCCGGAGCGAGTGTGCGGCGGACCAGCGGGGCCAAGAGCAGCCCGCTTTCGTCAATCAAGACCAAGGAGGCGCGCTCGCGCGCGCGGCGCGTTTTGAAGACGAGGCCAGTCGTAGCGCAGCCACTTGCCGATGGCGCCCTCGTGTCTCGTTCGCGAGGCACGCGCTGCGGCTTCTGCGGCGTGATCCGCCGCTGGGCGAGCCACT
>CAZGMU010000020.1:23025-23264 GCA_964526975.1 uncultured Planctomycetaceae bacterium | reverse complement strand
GGTGAAACTTCACACCCCACTTCCGGCGAATCAACTCGGTGACTCGCGACGCGGTCCACAACTCGTTGGGATAGCCGAACTCCGTGGCGCTCTTGCTGAACCAAGTCAGGACGGTGCGCTCCTGCCGCTTGGCGAGCTTCCGCGGCCGCCCTTGCGCGGCTTGGCCGCCAGGCCCGCCTTCCCGCGGCGGCGATGCGCCTTCATCCATTGCGACACCGCGCCCTGGGACACGCCCAAGA
>CAZGMU010000020.1:0-23014 GCA_964526975.1 uncultured Planctomycetaceae bacterium | reverse complement strand
CGAGCCACCGCCAGTCGCCGCCGCTCCAGTTCCAACCCCATCATCCGTGTGTTCGCGCTCATGCATCCCACTACGAATGCTAGCGATCATCCGGTTCGTTCAATAACCTGAACCTCAATAGCCCCCGGTCATTGACCGGGGGCTAAATAGTAATGGCAGCGACCGTGCTACGGGCTTGGCCTTGGCAGCAGCCACTTTCGCAACCATGCAAAGGCTAGGAGTCCCGTCGCCGCGCCCGCGGCGTCGGCTACCCAGTCCCCAAGGCTGCATTCTCGATTCACCAGCGGTTGCGTCCACTCGTCCAGCGCGGCGTAGGACACGATCGCAATCCATACCCAGAGTAGATGTCGGGCGGTCAAGATCCCTGACGAGGCCTGCCACGTGGTCGCCAGTAGTATGGCCAGGATCGCGTAAGCCGTGAAATGGTAGATCTTGTCGACGTTGTCGACCTCGGTGGTAAGTGGTACTTGAATCGGCACATGCGTGGCTACGAATAACGCCAGCCAGAAGCCTATCAAGGCGACCTGGCATAGGGCTTTCGTGAGTGTCGGGCTGAGAGGATTATGCATCGGCAGGTTTATTGCGGGATGAAAACGGTGGTAGTAAGTTGAGAGGAATTCGCACGCCACCGCAACTGCCAATTCGCCTATTGGCAGGGATGAAGGAGAGCACCACTATGTCGCGTATTGAAATGCCGTTCCCAAGCCAGCCTGCCGGGCCTACCGGCCGAGGGTCGTTCAGCGCGTTGAAAATACGGATCTTGATTGCACTGGCGATCATCGCCTTTACTTTTATTGCGTACTACGCACGGCCTGGTGACGAGAACCAAATGACCGGCGAGCGGCAACGCGTCGCGTTTGGGGAAGAGGCCGACGAGATTCAAATGGGATTGAGTGCCGTTCGCGAAATGCGAAACGAATTCGGTCCCCCCGATCCCGACCCCGAAGCACAAGCCTGGGTGAAGCGCGTCGGCGAACGGCTGCTCCAAGGGCTCGACGATAGCCTGCACCCGGGTGGACGCGAAAACCCCTATCGAAACAATTTCGAATTCACGCTGCTCGCCGATCCGAAAACGGTCAATGCGTTTGCCCTGCCGGGCGGCAAGGTGTTCATCACGCGCGGGCTATTTACGGCTTTGCAAACGGAGGGTCAACTGGCAGGCGTGCTGGGCCACGAGATCGGCCACGTCATCGAGCGGCACAGCAATCAGCAAATGGCCAAGCAAAAGCTGTTTCAAGGTCTGGCCGCGGCTGGCGGAGTTGCCGGCGGGAATCAGCAAAGCGCGCAAATGGCTCAGGCAGCCGCCCAGCTAGTCGGCATGAAATACGGCCGTGAAGCGGAACTCGAGGCGGATGAATGGGGCGTGCGACTCACCACGCTGGCCGGCTACGACCCGCGAGCGATGCTCGGCGTGATGCAAGTCTTGGAGAAAGCCAGCGCCGGCGGCGGTCCGCCGGAGTTTTTCAGCACTCATCCCAAGCCCGAGAATCGCGAGGCCTACCTGAAAGCGCTCATCGCTAAAGAGTTTCCAAGAGGCCTTCCTCGTGGCTTGGAACCGTAAAGCTTTGTGAACCAAGACAATACTTGAATCAACGGATAATTAAATGACGCTTGAGATTTCGCCCGATCGAACTCGCATTGGTTGGATCGGCACCGGCGTGATGGGCCGCTCGATGTGTGGGCATCTCCTCTCGGCCGGCTACAAGGTAACGCTGTACACCCGCACCAAGGAGAAAGCCGCCGATTTGATCTCGCGCGGGGCGACTTGGGCGGCTTCGCCGCGCGAAGTCGCGGCCGCGTCGGACGTGATCATTTCGATCGTCGGCTTCCCACAAGATGTGCGCGAAGTGATGTTGAGCGAAGATGGAGCGCTGGCCGGTTGCAAGGCCGGCAACATACTCGTCGACATGACAACGAGCGAACCGTCGCTTGCGGTAGAGATTGCCGAGCGTGCGGCCAAACGCGATGTGGCGAGCGTCGACGCGCCGGTCTCCGGTGGCGATGTCGGCGCCAAGAACGCCACGCTTTCGATCATGATCGGTGGCGACGAACAGGTCGTCACTGCTCTGGAGCCGATCTGGAAAGCGATGGGGTCGAAATGGGTCTACCAGGGTGGTTCCGGCGCCGGCCAGCACACGAAAATGGTCAACCAGATTCTGATCTCGACCACGATGATCGGCGTCTGCGAGGCGCTACTGTACGGTTACAAAGCTGGGCTCGATTTGGAGAAGGTGTTGGAGTCGGTTGCGTCTGGCGCCGCGGGCAGTTGGTCGCTTTCCAACTACGGTCCGCGCATGATGGCCGGTAATTTTGACCCTGGCTTTTTCGTCGCCCACTTTATCAAAGACATGGGAATCGCACTGGCCGAGGCGCGACGGATGGGGCTGGCCTTACCGGGACTCGCGCTGGCGGAGCAACTATACCAGGCGACCGCGGCTCAGGGGCACGCACGTATGGGAACCCATTCGCTGTTGCTGGCCCTCGCCCAAATTTCGAACGTGAAGTGGGTTGTAAAGGGTGATGGGTAAAAGCTTTAGGGTGGCGGCGGAGGGCCGCGTGGCATGGGTTGTTTCCAGCGGAATGAGCTGGCGGCTCGTTGGTTTCGGCTAGGCTATTCTGGGGCCGCTTGCCTCGTTTGCCGAGGTTTGGCCAAGATCTGCCCTTTCAATACGAATAGAAAAAAGGAGCAGATGTTAATCTGTAACGCCTCGCTGCTACTAGGCGCTGCCTACAGAGAACGTGATATTTACGTGAAGCACCCCGACGGTGGGTGACTGTTTTTCCCTTTGTTTGAGGAGATCGATCCATGAAACAACTGTTGACAACGACCCTGTTGTTGGCGGTAGTTGGCCTCGTCGGCTGCGGCAAGCCCGCCCCGAAGGCCGAGCCACCCAAGGCCACCGAGTCAGCCCCACCAGCCGCTGACCCAGCGACCCCGCCAGCTGATCCCGCCAAGGCCCCGTGATCTCATCCGCCGGTTTTGGCGGCGGTTCAACGATAAGAAGATTGGCCGCGATTCAACGGGCGCTCACAAGGCGAACCGTTTGTCTCGCGGTCATTTCTTTTTCCCTATTCGCATGCGCTTGTAAACACACTCTGTTCTTCCTCTCTTCGGTTCTCAAGCGCGCGGTCAGAAGCTGGGCCTTCACTCACCGGCCAGCCCTGTCGCTCCGGTTACTTTTAGGAACGGCTCAAGACTAACCTTCCGGATTTTCAGAATAACCACAGAGACACAGAGGACACGGAGAAGAATTCTTTTGACAGGATTTACAGGATCAACAGGATTTGAAGAAATCAACGTAAGAATCTTAGCCTGTTGATCCTGTAAATCCTGTCTAGTGGTCTATCAGCCTTGATTTGAGGGGTAGCTGAATTCGCAAGAATTCGGACCGATGGTGGTTCTCCGAATTTTTGCGAATTTAGCTACCATCATTTCATCCCTGACAGACCACTAGTCTCGAATGGCTTCTCAGTGTCCTCCGTGCCTCTGTGGTGAATCCTATTTGCCGAAGTTATTTTTGAGCTATCCCTACCTTTTTGAAACTCACTTGCTCTGCTTCGTTTATCATTATACTATGTAATACATAGTATGTGGTGCACGCCATCTGTTTTTTGTTTAGGTGCGATGATGAAGCTCGAACGCGAACTCATGCGTGGTGCGGCCCCTACCGCTGTAATGCAGGTATTGTCCGGGGGCGAAAAATATGGCTACGAACTGGTTGAGGCACTCGCTCGCCAGTCGAATGGCCTTTTAGGCATCGGCCAATCAACTCTCTATCCCCTGCTCTACAATCTCGAAGCCAAAGGGCTCGTCACTTCGCGGGTCGACCAAACGGGCTCGCGCCCACGGCGATTTTATCGTCTGACTCAATCAGGCCGCCGCAAACTGGCCGACGACACCAAGCAGTGGAACGCCCTGTGGGAAGCGTTCCGCTCACTCGGCCTCACCGGTCGGCCAGCCGCGGGAGGCGCGCGATGACCACCGCAACTTCCAGCAGCTCGCTCTGGAATCGACTCCGTTACTCGCGCCTTCGAGATGTCGTGCGTGGCCGCCTGGATGCCCGTCTCGATTGGCGAGGAGCAATCGCGGCGGCCGAGCTGCCGGAACAACTGGCTGGCGTAGTCACCAACGTTGTCCGCGGCACCCGGCTGTGGCGAAGCGAAAAGGTCGACGTGGCCAACGACCTCATCGCCCATTTTCAAGATGGCCTGGACTTCGGCCACACGCCCGCCGAGCTGCTGAAAACATTCGGCGACCCGCAAGATGCAGCCCGCCTCATCCGCCGGGCCAAACGCCGCAGCCGATCTATTTTATGGCATTTCTGGCACTATGGGTGGCTGGGATTCGCCGCTTTCGTTTGTGTTTACATTGTGATGGGTTTGTGGATGTCGCTGAGTCGCCCCACGATTCGCACCGACTACCTGGCGGTCATCAATAAAGCGGCCACCACGGTTCCCGAAAACGAACGTGCGTGGCCCCTCTATCGCGACGCCATGCTCGCTCTGGGAATGCAGCAAGCCAGCGACGGGATTTCGCTCATCAGTCGAATCCTCTGCAATCATTCGAAGCCGGGCGAGGCGGGATGGATAGACAAGGAAAAGTTTCTACTCGAACATGCCGATCCACTCGCCAAGTTGCGCGAAGCAACCCGCCGTCCCAACCTGGGTTTCGTGACGGCTATGTCGACTACCGACTACACCGAAGAAGATCGAATGCTATTCGGCATCAAGCTCACACCGCAAGAAATCGCGAGCGCCAAACAGCAGATCGCTCAAAACCATTGGTTAGTGGAAGTCATGCTCCCGGAATTCATCCCTCTGAGAGACGTGGCCCAACTGCTCGCCGACGATGCTCGACGTGCCGTTGTCGCCGGCGACGGACAGGCAGCCTACGACAACGTAGTCGCACTGCTGGGAATCAGCCGCCATTGCCAAGAAAAGCCGTTCCTCGTCGCCATGCTGGTCGCAGAATCGGTCCAGTCGTCAGCTCGCGCGGTGGTTCATGATGCTCTAGCCAATCATGCCACGCTCTGGACCGATGCTCAACTCCGCGATCTCGCTCATTTATTCGCCGCCGCTCGCACCGACTGGCGGCGCGGCTTGGAGGGCGAGCGAATGAATTTCTACGATGCCATTCAGCGAACCTATACCGACGACGGCCACGGCGACGGTCGACTGGCATTGCAAGTGGGAGATCAGAGTCTGTTTGAAATACTCGACAAATATATGTATATGACGGCTAATCCAAATAGCCACGACTCGACTTACACCTACATCAAGGCCATGTTGATGTTGCCGGCCGCTAACATGGCGATGGCTTCGCGCAAGGAAATGATCGATTCCTTCGACCGCCTCACGAATAGCTTTCAAAACCAGACCGACAAACCTTATTGGAAGTGGACGAACGAACCTCGCTGGGATGAAGAACTCAAAACGCTTACCGCAAGTTCATTGGGCATGTTCCGCTATATGTTTGTCGATTTATTGCTCCCAGCCTACGACGCGGTGCTCAATCGAATCACCATTAGCGACGGCGAGCGAGACGGCCTACTGATCGGCCTCGCCCTCGAACTTTACCATCGCCAGCACGGCAAGTGGCCCCAATCGCTGGCCGACCTTGCGCCTCAATATCTACCGAAGTTGCCAGTCGACTCGATCACGGGCAACCCGTTGCATTACAAGATCGTCGACGATCGACCGGTGGTGTATAGCGAAGGCCCCGATCGCGATGACGACGACGGCCGCCCGCCCGACGAAGAGCCCGGCTTTAACGCCAGTATGCCGACCAGCACCTCTCGCGCCCCCGACGGCGATTGGATCATCTGGCAAACCGCGACGCCCCAGCAAACGCTGTAAGACAACCCTTTCGTCGTATTTGACAATTCTCTAGCGAGCCGGGGCGTCCTCGGCCCCGAATAGTTCGCGTGGCGGCGCTTTCTGGTTTATTTACCCTTTCGTCGGGGGCGGGGACGCCCCGGCTCGCTCGGTGGTGCGTTGCTCGAAGATGTATCGAAAGCAATTGTTTAGATACTTCTCATCTTTCACCGCGATGTTTGATCCTTCTTCAGCCTACCAGGTGGCGCCGTCAGGCAATGACCAGCGCTCGCTGAGCGACTGTCCAAGCCATCGCTTCACCAGCCTCCGCACTTTTTCGCCATGCACCTCGGGAACGACGTCGCACAATAAATGCACGTGATCGTTCGCCGCCGCACAAATCCGATACTCCCAGCCGCCACGCTCGCAAATCGCAACGATCTCCGATTCGACAAAAACACGTTGTTCGAGAGATAAATAACGTGGTTGAAACTTCATCCGCTCGCGTTCGGATTTTTCGCGGGCGGCGTTTCGATGACGAAACTCTTCGTATCGCAGATTATGTTGCTTGTCGATGGTAGCGCGGAAGCCACCATGGAGTCTTGTGCCATACGTGCCGAACGTGATGTGCCAGGTGGTGAGTGTCGCGTGTAAGTGTTGGGCGGTTGCCATGGCGTTAGCATTTGAAAACGGGGGCGGGGACGCCCCGACTTAAACATCCCACCAACCTCACTACGACCCAATCTGCGGCAACCGATGCCCCATCTTATCCCGCTTCGTCGCAAGATACGCCGCGTTGTGCTCGTGAATCGGCCCCACGATCGGAATCTGATCCACCACCTCCAAATCAAAGCCGCCGTAAATAAAGGCGTCGGTCTTCTTCGGGTTGTTCGTCAACAAGCGAACCTTGCGCAAACCGAGATCCTTCAGCAATTGAATGCCGACGCCGTAGTCGCGCGGGTCGGCTTTGTAGCCTAGCGCCAAGTTGGCTTCGACCGTATCCATCCCCTGGTCTTGCAGCGCATAGGCTTTGATTTTTTCGACAATGCCGATCCCCCGCCCTTCTTGCGGCAGGTAAACGAGCACGCCCGCTCCTTCGCTCTGAATCATATCGAGCGCCATGTGCAACTGGTCGCCGCAATCGCAGCGTAGCGACTCCAGTAGATCGCCCGTGAAGCATGAAGAGTGCAGGCGAACGAGCGGCGCAGCCACCTTGGTCGGATCGCCCAGCACAAACACCAGCGGCTCTTGCGACTCGTACCGCACGCCGTATGAAATAATCGTGCCGGTGCCGTACTTGGTCGGTAGCTTCGCCTCGGCCTTACGGTACACGAGCTTCTCGCGCACGCGCCGATAGGCAATCAACTGCTCGATCGAAATAATCGGCAGCTCAAAACTGCGAGCCAGTGCGTGCAATTGCTCTCGATTTGCCCGGTCGCCGGTTTCACCAAGGATTTCGCACAGTACGCCGGCCGGCATCAGGCCCGCCAACCGGGCCAGATCGACCGCCGACTCAGTGTGCCCAGCGCGCCGCAGCACGCCCCCTTCCATCGCCACCAGCGGAAATAAATGACCGGGTCGCGTGAAATCGTTCGGCCGACTCGTAGGATCGCAGATGGACAGGATCGTTTGCGATCGTTCCGCCGCCGTGATGCCAGTCCGCGCCGAGCGATGATCGACCGGCACCGTGTAGTTCGTTCCCAGCGGAGCGTTGTTGGTTTCGACCATCGGGTGCAAGCCAAGTCGCTGGCTGACCTCGGGCAGAATCGGCATGCACAGTTGGCCGCGCCCGTGCGTGATCATGAAATTGACAGCCTCGGGCGTCGCTTTTTCGGCCGCGCAGACAAAGTCGCCTTCGTTCTCCCGATCTTCGGCGTCGACCACGATCACGATCCGGCCCGCGTGAATCGCGTCAACGGCTTCTTCGATAGTGGAAAAATGTTGATTCATATTATCTTCTAGCTTCGTAGCAGGCATTATCGGGGCATACACACGGAGCGTGCCTGCCATAATCCAATCGTGCCGAGCTAGGCTCCGGTTACGTACATTTCTATGATACGTATTATAGGTGTTCGAGGGGCGAGTCACCAACACGCACGCCGTAGGGGCAAATGCATGAAGGCAGCAAAACGCTTGATTTTGACGGTCACGTTATTATTCATCTCCGCCGGATGGAGCACGGCGGCCGAACCAAAATCGGAATCGAAGGTCGACATTCTCCGCAATCGCGTGTTTGTCGAGCGGGAGTCTGGTCCGCTCGCTGCCGACGTGTATCGACCCCGTGGCGACGGGCCGTTTCCGGCGATGCTCGTCGTGCATGGCGGTGCATGGCGGATGGGCGCACGAGCCGACCTCGCGGCAATCGCGCAAGCACTCGCCGAGCATGGCTACACGGCCGTCGCGATCGACTATCGACTCGCCCCGGCCCACAAGTTCCCAGCACAAGTTTACGATTGCCAGGCGGCTGTCCGTTGGATGCGTTCTCACGCCGCCGAGTTGAAAATCGATCCCGCGCGGATCGGTGGGTTCGGTTATTCGGCCGGGGGACACCTGGTCGCACTTCTCGGAACTCTCGACGACAAAGAGCTACGCGAACCCGGCCTTCCGGCCGATGCGCCGAGCACGCGACTGAGCGTCGTCGTGGCTGGCGGTGCGCCGTGCGACTTCCGCGTTCTGCCTGGCGATAGCGAGCGTATTGCTTTCTGGATCGGCGGCACGCGCGACAAGATGCCGCGTGAGTATCACGACGCTTCGCCGGCCAGCTTCATCACGCCCGACGATCCCCCCATGTATTTCTTTCACGGCCAGAAAGACTTGCTCGTGCCTGTCGGAAGTCCCGAGGCCATGGTCAAGTCTTTGAAAGACGCGCAAGTGGCTGCCGAGATTTGCGTGGTGAAAGACGCCGGGCACGTTCAGGCGCTGTTCGATCGCACGGCACTAGAGCGCGGCTTGGCGTTTGCCAACAAGTATCTGAAAAACGACACACTGAATGCCGCGCCGTCACAAACGCAAACCGGCGGAGGCATGTGATGGCCGAGGAGCCGCAACCTTCGTCACTTGCGCCGCTGGGGCGCGAGGAGTACGTCGAGCAGGCGCATTTCTTTCGCGCCCTGGCCGAGCGATTGGAGGCCAACGTACCGGCGCAAGATGTGTTGGTCTCGGTGCGTGAAGAAGTGCTCGCAACGACGAAGCTGCCGCTGGCAATCGACTTTCTGTTGGGTGAGTTGCGCCACGAAGGCGTGTTGGGGCCGGCGCTGGCGCGGTTGCCTCATTACTTCACTCCGTTTCAAGCGTTCGTCGTTCGTGAATCGGAAAATGAACGGCTGAAGTTCGACCTGCGCGTGGGCCTGGAGTTGCTCTGTCGAGAAGCGCAATACCGGTCGGAAGAGCCGACTCGCCAAGGCATTTTTCTCTATCAGTTCGAATCGCTGTGTCGCCATCGCCTGGGATACGACCGAGGCTTGGAGGCGGTGGCGGGTGATCCGGCGTTCGACGCGACTTGGCGCGAGTGGATTCTTACGTTGCGACACCAGATCGGAATGGTCGATCTGGCCGACGTGATTTATGTTCATAGCGAGTACTACTGGCAGCGGGCCGAGAACTCGCATGGCTCGGCGCCAGACGACGCCATGATTTTGTTCGGCGAGCGCGAAGGCCGCATCGCGCTGGCGAATCGCAAGAAGGATCCGCTTTTTCTGTTCTCTTCGCTGCATCGGCAATTGGGCTATCCCGAAGTGCCTCGGGCGAAGCCGATCGATCAGGAAAAGACGCTCTTGCCGCAGATGGCGCGCCGGTTGGAGCAGCTCGAGTTTCGATTGAAAATCTTGGAAGAAGAGCAACGTGGCGGTCTTGATTTGACCAAGTTCTATGGAAGACCTGGTGAAAGTCCTTGAGGCTTGCGGGACTTGTGGCCGCGAGGTACCTCGAAAACGTGCGCTCCGTGCATTCCGGACCGTGTGGCAGTCCGGCTATGGATTGCTAGTTCGTGAGTGCTGAGTAGGCAAGAGCGGTACAAGAAGGCTCGCTTTGGGGCGAGGCATGCAACCCAAAAAAAACGGCGGGCGAAGCTCCTCCGACGCTGGCCCAGGTCAGGCCACTTGTCGGATGCCGCACATCCGTGTCGTGCGGCAGTGGGGAGGTCCGCCCGCCGGTCCGGCCTAGTTGCCATCCAGGTCCGCGGAGTGTGTGATTGCTGACAAGCCGTGTCAGCGAATCCACCTCGACCGATCAAGGACAGTCTGTTTGCCAGTATCGGCGTTTTCCGTTGGTAGGATTCAGTACGCTTTTCGATTTCTATGGTTCGTGAATTTCGTCTCAAGGAAGGACAAAAAATCAACGGACGAGTTCGCCGTTTTCTTGTATTTCTCTGCGGCCGCCAGACGCGGGCGTTACACTCGATGCAGTGCGAGTAATCACAACGGAGCGCGCCGGCAATCGCGCGGCAGCTGGTTGTGAAAACGTCGCTTCCTTCAGCGATCATCAAACACAACCAACAAACTGCGGCAGGCGCGCTGCCCCCAATGCGCTAAACAACCCGACAGGCAACTACTGCGCGAAAAGAAAACTTTTCACGATCACCATTGCGGCGGCGGCGCGCAAGGCGCAGTCACGGGAGCAAATGTAACCGGCGCGGTCGCGCAAGGATTGCAGGCTGGCTGTGGCGCGGGGCAGACGGCAACAGGCGTGGCCGCCGGCCGACGAAGCCAATTGCAGCAGCAACAACCAGCACTGCTTAGGCTGAGAGCGAGAATCGCCAGAATAAGCGATGTACTCTTCATGATCGTGTCTCCATACTACGAGGAACAATCCGTCGAATCACTTACGACGAGCGCCCAAGATCGGTTCGCTGCTGGCAAAACCGGCGCGCAAGTCGCAAAATTCGCACTCAACCATAGCTTGCGCCCAAGGAAGAGCAAATGAAGCGGAAAAGAATTGTGAATAATTGTGGTTATTGATTGCGGGTTGTAGCGGATGCTCGGATTACGTCGTGCCGAGCGGTGGCAAATGCTCGAAGTGCTTGGTCGCAGCGATTAGCCGCTGGGCGCTCGCCCACGGCTTGTCCAGGAAAATCGGGAGCTAGTGCTCCGCGGCTGATTTATCCAATCCGAATTTTTTACAATGGCAGAACACGAGGGCGAAGAGCGTAGAATGCTCCTGAGACACCCGCACCTCGCTTTACCAAATGAGTGCTGGCGCTAAACTGCTAATAGGCCGGAGTGAGCGGATTTTTTGCGTGGCGACTGGGTGGCAGAGGGTCGGCGTGGCCGTCGCCGCTAATTCCTGGCGAGGGCTGACGCGAATGGGCAGTAAGCCACATGTGATCCAGAATTTGCTGTAAATCGTGCTAGCTTATGCTTTTTCCGGTTCGTATGCAGGCGATATGCCGGCATAATTGGCCATCAGTTGGCCTGTATTTTCAAGCCGCCAGCGAATAACCTGGACGACTTGCCACTTAGCTGTCACCCGGCGCCGATCGGCCACGAAATATCCCACGATGTCTAAAGCCAAACCCACACCGATCCCTGTCGGCAAACCCGCCCTAGCGGCTGCGAAACCCGTTCAAAACCATGCCATTCGCGAGACAGTCGAATCGATCGTGATCGCATTCGTGCTGGCATTTTTGTTTCGCACGTTCGAGGCCGAGGCGTTTGTCATTCCGACCGGCTCGATGGCTCCTACGCTGATGGGTCGCCACAAGGACGTGGAATGCCCCAAGTGCAACTATCGCTATCAGGTCAGCGCAAGCGAGGAAGAGAGTGAAGACCCGCGCCGTCAAACTTCGCTTTGTATTTCGGGCAAGTGCCCGATGTGCCAATACGTGATGCCGATGCGGCCCGATCTGCCGCGAAGCTTGCCCGAGTCTCTCCAGCCAAACATTCCGGCGCAGCCTTCGTACAACGGCGACCGCATTCTCGTCAACAAATACCTGTATTCGTTCAGTGATCCTCAGCGCTGGGATGTTGTCGTTTTCAAATTTCCTGGCGATGCAAAAATCAACTACATCAAGCGCCTCATTGGTTTGCCGGGTGAATACGTGCGAATTGATCATGGCGACATTTATCTGTCGACCGATGGCAAGGAATTCGAGATCGCTCGCAAGTCGCCAAGCAAGATCCTCGCGATGCGGCAGCGTGTGCATGACACGGACTACGACCCAGCCGAGCTCGACGCATTCGGCTGGCCGCTACGATGGCACTCGTCGCCCGAGAGCGGCCCCGACGCTTGGAAGGTTGAGAAAACCACGAAAGGCAAGAATGTGCGGCAAGAGTATAGCGTCGCGGCGTCTGCGACGGCCGATTCGTGGTTGCGTTACGAAAACCTCGTGCCTACATACGATGTGTGGCAAGATGTGGCTCGCGCCCAGGCTACAGGCAGCAAAGCGGCGTTGACTTCGGATGCGGATCGCGCACGCTGGCGCCGGCTGATCACCGATGCCAATCCGTATGATGGGCGCATGGATACGGCTCGCGTGAGTCTTTCCGGCAGCCTGCAAATTGATCCCACGCGAGAAGGCCTGCATTGGGTGGGCCACCTGATGGTGGAGGCAGACGTGGCGGTCGAATCGGCCACAGGCGAGTTGCTGCTCGATCTGGTTGAAGCGGGCAAACACTTCACCTGCCGCATCGATTTGGCGACCGGCGAAGCGAAGCTTTCCGCGGAGAATGCTTCGAGCTTTGCTCCGAAGGCGAAGACCTCGCTCAAAGGAACGGGCAAGCACCATGTTGGGTTCTCGAATTTCGATCATGAGTTGCTGCTATGGGTGGATGGCAAGGTGGTCGAGTTCGACGCGAGCACGTCTTACGATGCCCAGCAAGTGTTTGGTGGTCGTGACAATGTAATTCCGCGCACCAGCGATCAGGACCTTGGCGATTTCGCTCCCGCCGGAATCGGCGCGCGCGGCGCGAAGCTGAAGGTAAGCCGGCTGCAAGTATGGCGCGATATCTATTACATCGCCGACGATTATGAGCGGATGCGCGGCGGCGATCCTGTCACCGATTTTCCTCACAATCCTTTCGATCGCCGCTTGCTGGCGCTCCCGACCGACCCTAGCATTTGGCATCGCTTTACCGAACGGCAACAAGCCAACTTTACTTTGAACAAGGATCAACTGTTCGTAATGGGCGACAATAGCGCCGAAAGCTCCGACGCGCGGCTCTGGGTCAACAGCGAACGTGGCCGGCCTGGCGGCCCTTACCTGGATCGCCGCCTGCTGATCGGCAAAGCGCTCAGCGTGTATTGGCCCCATTCATGGAACCAAATCCCCGGCACCCCGATTCCCTTCCCGCTGTTCCCGAACATTGCGGATATGAGGTTGGTAAGATGAAAGTCTAGAGCTAAGAGTCGAGAGTCGAGAGCCAAGCAAGCTGCTTCTGGCTCTTGACTCTTGACTCTCCGCTCTTGACTCCTCAGCAGTCATGGAGGACTTACAGTGACGCTTTTAAAAGTTCGCGGTCTGGTGAAGTCGTATGGACGGCGGCGTGTGGTGGATGGCGTCGACTTCGAAGTCGAGCCAGGCGAGATCGTCGGGCTCCTGGGTCCCAACGGCGCGGGAAAGACGACCAGTTTCCGCATGACCTGCGGCTTGGTCGATCCAGATGCCGGCCATGTCACGCTCTGCGGAAAAGATGTTACGAACTGGCCGATGTATCGCCGCGCCAAAGAGGGCGGCATGGGCTACCTGGCCCAAGAATCAAGCGTTTTTCGCAAGCTCACCGTGCAGAAAAACCTGCTCGGCGTGATGGAAATGCTCGGCATGAATCGCAAAGTGCGCAACACGCGATCCGAACAGCTCATGGAGCAGTTCGGCATCACGAAGCTCCGCAAGAGCAAAGCGATGTCACTCTCCGGTGGTGAACGGCGCCGGCTGGAAATTGCCCGGGCGCTCGTCTCGGATCCGAAGATCATTTTGCTTGATGAGCCATTTACCGGTATCGACCCCGTGACAATCGACAGCATTCAAAGCATCATCCGCGACCTGCGCGACCGCGGCATTTCGATCCTGATTACCGATCACCAGGTGCGCGAAACGCTCGAGATCACCGACCGCAGCTACGTGATTCGCGCCGGGCAGGTTTTGTGCCACGGGCGTCCGCGCGAGGTGCTCAATCATCCAGAGGCTCGTAAGCACTACTTCGGCGAAGGGATGCAAATGAGCGTCGGCGGTGCGGCTTAAATCGGGGCGTGGAACAGAAAAAGAATAGGACAGGATAACAGGATCGGCAGGATTTACAGGACAACGCTCGGTTCGTGTCGTATCTATCTTGTTTCGATCCTGTTGATCCGGCCAATCCCGTTATCCTGTCAAAAAATCAAGCGCGTTGCGCACCGGCCTTCCCAGATTCAACTACAAAGGAAGCCCTGGTAATAATTGGTGCCCCTGGTTTTTCGATTTGCGGCACGGTTCGGAAGTCGCTCCGCCAGGTTTTCGGCGTCACGGTGCAAGTCACGTAGCCGCGCTCGCAGTTGTGGAAGCGGACTCCGGGGTTTTCCGCCATCAGCTCTTTGGCGCGTTCACGTCGTTCATCGCCGTTGCCGCCGCTGGAGATGCTGGTGCCGACGAACTCGGTCGCCACGATCGGCGTCTTCGTTCGCAAATCGTCCACTCGCAATTCGTTCACCCAATTCGAGTGATTGTCGCCCGTAAGCACGATCGTGTTGGCGATCTTTCGCTCGTTGATGAATTTCATGAGCTGGTTTCGCTCGTGAACGTAGCCCGCCCAGGTATCCGATGGGAAAATCCGATCCGGCCCTTTCTTGAGGTCGATGAGAGCCATGATCACCTGGTTGGCAAGCACGTTCCACGTTCCCTGGGAGCTGGCGAGCGAATCCTTGACCCAGGCAAACTGCCGTTTGCCCAGCATCGTGGCCTTTGCCGATAACGAGGCCTTGTTCAAGTCGCTTGCCTTGTCGCCGTTCGGTTGCAGCGTGCGATACTGTCGGCCATCGAGCACCTGAAATTCCGCCAACCGGCCGAACGATTGTTTTCGATAGAGCAGCATATCGGGGCCCTTGGGCAGCGATGTACGATGCAGCGGCATATTCTCGTAATACGCCTGATAGGCTCCGGCCCGAATCTTGAGGAACTTGGCCGAATCCATGAATTTCGCCCGCTCGGCCCGGCTCCCCGCGTAGTTGTTGCACACTTCGTGATCGTCCCACGTTACAAACCAAGGGCAGCGAGCATGCATCGCCTGGAGCAACGGGTCGGTCTTGTATTGCGTGTGGCGCAGGCGGAAGTCTTCGAGCGTGCGCAGCTCGCCGTTGATATGCTTCCGCACTCGTCCATCGTGACCCGCCCGATCGTAGATGTAATCGCCCAGGTGAAACACAAGGTCAAATTCTTCCTTCGCCATGTGCTCGTACGCCGTGTACAAGCCGCTTTCGAAGTGTTGGCACGAGGCGAAGGCGAACCGCAATTCATTCGGAGTCGAATTCTCCGCCGGCATCGTTCGCATCCGGCCGATTGGGCTCTCGGCATCGCCCGTGCGAAAGCGATACCAATACCAGCGATCGGGTTCGAGATTATCGGCTTCGACATGGACGGAGTGGGAGAGATCGGGCGTCGCATTGGCCACGCCGTGGCGAACGACTTGCCGCATCGATTCATCGGCCGCAATCTCCCAGACTACCTTCACCTTGACTGGATCCATTCCGCCGTTGGGTGAAAGGGGATCGGGGGCGAGCCGCGTCCAGAGGACCGCGCTAGTCGGCGTGGGGTCACCGGAAGCGATGCCTAGTTGAAACGGATCGTTGTTGAACACTGGCTTGATCGCCGCAGCAGTCGACTGGCGCCCCAAGAGCGGAACGGCCGACAGGCTTGCCGCATAAGCGAGGAATAAACGACGGCTGAGGCCACCTTCGTAACGAACCGCTTCATCCAACTTCTTTAAATCGAGCATTTTGCCATTCCTGTGCGAGTTAGCCATTTCCCATGCAAGCAGGCAGAGCCCAGCGTCTCTGCTGCCAGTTTAAAGCGGGACGATGAAAACTTGAAGAAGCGAGCGGCAGGCTCGCCAAACGGGGGATTCAGGCCGGTGTTTCTCAGGCGATGGTCGACCTTGCCGCAATTCCGGCAGGCAACTACCATCCCAGCCCCTCTTCTTGTTTTAACACACGATGCGGCCAAACGGACCAGCCAAATTGGTCCAGCCGGCTTCGCTAGCTTGGAAGGCAATTCGATGAATCCAACACCGACCACCCTGGACCAACTTGCGGAACTGACCGGCGGACGTGTTCAAGGCGACCCCCAACTCGCGATTAGCGGCGCCGCTGTGCTGAACGATGTGACCGCCGGCGAGATTACGCTCGTCGACCATGCCGATCGACTCAAGAAGCTGTACGCAACTCCGGCGGCGGCCGTGGTGCTGGCGGAAAAGATCGAGGGCGACTTCCTCGGCTCCTCAGCGAACACGAACTGCCGAAACGCGATTGTCGTCGCCGATGTTCACGCCGCGTTCGCCGCGATCATTTGCCATTTCCGCCCGCAGCGTATTCGTGAATCGATCGGCATCAGCCCACGGGCCATTATCAGCCCCTCGGCCCGCTGCGGACAGAACGTCAACATTCATCCCGGCGCCAATATCGGCGACGATTGCGTTATCGGCAACGGCACGACGATTCTGCCTGGCGCTCAGATCCTGCCAGGATGCGAGATCGGGTGCGATGTGCTGATTGGACCAGGAGTGATGCTCTACGAAAATACCATCATCGGCGATCGCGTGATCATTCATGGTGGTGCGGTGATCGGCGCTTATGGATTTGGTTATACCCACGTCGCGGGTCGACATGTTCCCTCGGCACAACTTGGTTACGTGCGGATCGAGGATGATGTCGAAATCGGCGCCGCGAGCACGGTCGACCGCGGCACGTATGGCGCGACCACGATCGGCGAAGGAACCAAGATCGACAATTTGGTTCAAATCGCCCACAACTGCCGGATCGGCAAGCACAACATCATTTGCGCTCAGGTCGGAATTGCCGGCAGCACGTCGACGGGCGACTATGTCGTCATCGGCGGGCAGGCGGGTTTGCGCGACCACGTTCATATTGGCACCGGCGCGCGGCTCAGCGCGATGGCGGGCATTACGAACAATGTGCCCGACGGCGCGTGCATGCTGGGCGTGCCGGCCACGCCGGAGCGCGATCAGAAATTGCAAATCGCCGCGATCTCGAAGTTGCCCGAGATGCGCCGCGAGTTCAAGACATTGCGCCGGGTCATCAGCGACCTGCAGAAGGCCGTCGGCATCGAACAATCTTCTGGCACATCGGAGCAAGCCGCATGAGCACCACCAAACGCATAGGCTTGCTCGCCGCGTGGGGACGGTACCCCGTTCTCGTGGCCGAAGCACTTCGCCGCCAAGATTATCATATAACGTGCGTCGGCGCTGCCGACTTGGCTGATCCCGAACTGGCTAATATTTGTCAGGATTTCGAATGGTTTGGCTGGGGGCGGTTGGGCGGCACGATTCGCTATTTTCGTCGCCACGGCATCGAACAAGCCACGATGGCGGGCAAGTTTCACAAAGCGCTCATTTATCAACCAAGCGTGTGGTGGCGCCATCGTCCCGACTGGCAAGGCGTTAAAACGTTTTATCATTACTTCGTCACGCACAAACGCGACAACAAAGACGACACGCTGCTGGGCGCGCTGACCGACGCCTTCGCCGCAAGCGGAATCACGTTTCGCCCGGCCACCGATTTCGCCCCCGAGCTGCTGGTGAAATCGGGCCAGATCGCGGGCCGCCCCCTCACGGCCGCTCAGCAAGCCGATATCGAGTTCGGCTGGGAAGTCGCCAAGCAAATGGGAGCCATGGACATTGGCCAAAGTGTCTGCGTCAAAGACCGCGCGATTCTGGCCGTGGAAGCCATTGAAGGGACTGATGCGTGTATTCTGCGCGCCGGTGAATTCTGCAAGAAAGGTGAGTTCACGGTCGTAAAGGTTGCCAAGCCGCAGCAAGATATGCGCTTCGATGTGCCGACTGTCGGCATCCGCACTTTGCGCACAATGCTGGCCGCGGGCGCGCGAGTTTTGGCAATCGAAGGTGGTCGTACGATCTTGCTTGATGATGAAGAGTTCCGCAAATTCGCAACGGCTCACAAAATCTCGGTCGTCGCTCTTTCCGAGCAAGCGCAAGTCAAAGCCGCCGCGTAACCGCGCAAACGACTCGCTCCGACTGCAGCAATGATTTTCGGCAGCGGCACTGTTGGCGCACTTGGACCGATCCGGGACGGATCGGCTATATATAGCCCGGCCGTTCCGGCCGGGAGAGCAACGCATCCACATTCCGCAACCATATCTGCTGCTGTCAAGTCCGTTGAGACTCTTCGCTCTGTTAGAGTTTCCCCTCGCGGATCGAGAGAAGTACACTGGTTGCAATGGCCCGCCCTACCCCAACTGACGCCGCCGGATCGCAACAATCGCCCGAATCGCCGCAAGTCGAAGCGGCCGCCTTGGCCACGAAACTCGTGACGCTGCCTTCTCACCGCAAGCTTCGCGCCGGGCAATTAAGTGGGCATGCCGGTCTCTCCGCCTGCTTCACGACACTTTTCGTTCTCTTCGGCTGGATGATATACGCTCTAGTGTGGCTGGTGACTGTATCGCTTGTCACGGTGGCCCTGCTGCGCATTTTTTATTACGACAGCACGCTCTTTCTTATCCGGCTAAATGCCTTCACACGTTACATTTATCTGCCTGCCTATGTTTGTCTGGCCTATGCGGTATGGAAGCGCCGCTGGTGCTTGGCCGCGATGAACATTGCCATCGTCAGCTTGCATTTGGCGTTGATCGCGCCAGATTTCATGCGTGATCGTCAATTCGATTTAGCCCATGCGACGACTACCACCGCCACGGCGGCTTCGTCTTCCACGGTGCGTGTCTTCTTTGCGAATGTCCGTGGATACAACACGCAGTATCAACCGCTCTTCGAAGAAATCAAAGCGGCCGATCCCGATATCATCATTCTCGTGGAGTTCTCGTGGCCATGGCACATGGCTTATCTTCGCTCGCCCATTTCTACCATGTACCCGTACGGCGATCGCGCGGATAAGCAGCAGGCTGGCGCCGTTTCTGTGTTTTCCAAGCTTCCTCTCAAAAGCGCGAAGCTAGAGAATGTATCTGGCCGTGGCGTAAGAACGATCGAAATTCCGCTCGGCTCTGAAGTGCTTCGCCTTATCGGTTTGCACTCGCCACGCCCCGAAGACAGTCGAGGCGATGATTACAAGGGTTTCTGGGGCCGCATGATCCCCCAGATCCTCGGAGATGCCGAACAGGGACCGCTCGTCGTGGTCGGCGATTTCAACGCCACCCAGTACTCTGCCGTTTATGCAAAGCTGACCAAAGACCGACTCCGTTCTGCCCACGAAGATCGCGGACGTGGCTACGCCAACACTTGGCCAAACGGCCAGTTGAAGCGATTGCCATCCTTGATTCGCATCGATCAAGCGCTCCTTTCGCCCGAAGTCGAATGCCTCGACATTCACGAAGGTCAGGGAAAAGGCTCCGACCATCAACCTTTGATTCTAGATGTGAAGATCAGACCAGCGGACTACAGCAAATTACTCGAATAAGTTCCACGTAATGGTCCCAGCAGAACCCAAAAGTTAGCGTCGACCGCCAGGCCAAACCTCCAACCAACACGTATCCCTCAAAGTACAGAAATAGGCAATTTGCTCCAGTGGTCCTGTCAGCGCTGATTGGATGGTAGCTGGACTCGCAAGAGTCCGGCCCATACGGTCATGTCCGAATTCTTGCGAGTCCAGCTACCCCCATCCATTCACCACTGACAGACCACTAGATTCACCCCCGTGCGATCCGGTACAATACCGTGCTACCAACAAGCTCCCTTAGCTCAATTGGTAGAGCAATTGACTCTTAATCGGTGCGAACCTGATGAAATCATCGGGGAAAACGCACTTTCTGAAAGTAGCGCAGCGCTAGGCGCAGCAGTTGGTGCGCAGAAAGCTCCTTCATCGGTTCGGTCAGGCTCCCTGCGCGACACGCTCTTACAACAGATAATCGACAGTTGGTCGAGCCTGTCCAAATCAGATCGCGCATCCATTGCCACGGTGGTTCAAGAACTGGCGAACCAGATAAGTGAGTAACCGGTCGGCTGTAGTCGTCGATCGATGACTACTCCCGGTTGCTGCTGTGTGTTTAATAATCGCTCTTATAGGTATAAAACCTGACCAACCTGACCAGGGCTGCCTATGTACTTATGCCGTAAGAACTTACGCTGGTCAGTTCGCTTGATTTCGCCTGACCAGCACCTGACCAATTCCGTTCTTGAATGGCAAATCGCCCCAGAAATGGAAAGCTGGACCGGAGCGAGTAGTATAGGAGGCCTACATTGGAGCAAGCGGTTTGGGGGTCGATTGCGCGTCCCGTAAGCTGCATCGACTCCAACGACGTTTGTTCAACCGCATCGGCATCGCTTCCGCCCTCGGTGCTGGCAGCGTTGCATTTCAATTTAGACACAGGCCCGAGTAGATGGATTCCTGGTGCAAGAGCGGCCAGTGGATGCGAATCCGGTCAAATTCTGACGAATGAGGCAAAATCAGTCGCACAGGATCGCGTCTGACGAGCGCGGAGCAGACGGGATGACTGTTGACACCTGGGAGATAGCGAGCTTTCTGCGACATGCGACACTGAGTGACCACCATCGCGGTACCCAGGATTGCGATGGCGCCGACATCTTTCCGCCCGCTGAGTCGCCTCACCCTCACCAATCGTTGGCGGCGCTTCGGTAGTGAGCGTATTCCGTTTCAATCGGTGAGTGGTTGACGTTGGCCAACCACTGAAATTTGCCAGCCTGGCTAGTCGAAAGGGGGGCCCCATTGGCTCGAAAATCCGAACCAGACCCCCGGGCGGCTCGCGGTTCCATCACTATAACTATCTGGGACGAGTAGCACCTCGAACCCAATCTTACGTTTCGACACGGTCTTTTCGTATCCCGCGACACGCTGCGGCTTCACATAAATTTCTGCTGGGATCTGAATCTTACGTTCTGTAGTCCAGCGAGCTACCTCCATTCGCTTGGCGCTTTCGATATGCACCGATCGCATCCCGCGCGACAAGTTTTTCGGGAAAGGTTCAAAGCAAGGAGGTGGAGCTGACTGACGTCGCGCCAAAGTTGAAGGGATTTGTTTGCAAATAATTTGCTTATCCCGGATGATGGGCGCGCACGGCACGAATGGCCTTAAACTCCTCAATGGGAAAAGGATTCCCCATGGCACAAACACAATCGTCAGGCTCTATTCTCCCGTTCATCCTCCAGGCAATTCAACAAGGCCAGACGGGCTACAACGACGCGCGCAAGGCGAACGAGGCCCGTCGCGATGACATTCTCAAAGGTCTCACCGATACTCGCCAGCGCGTCATCGATGCCTGGAACGGCTACGGCTCGTCGCTCGTCGACGACACCAACGCGGCGTACGACACCGATCTCAAGAACAGCATGGCCCGACTGTCGCAGTTGGGCATGCTGGGATCGACCAACGTCGACGCCGTGCAGTCTCAAAACACCAAGGCGCGGCTCGCCGAGCAGCGGCGCGTGCAGGACGACCTGACTCGCAATCGCACCACGGCGGATGAGCGACTCTCGAACAACATCGACCAGTTCAAAGAGCGGATCACCGACGAGTACCCCGAGTCGAATTCAGCGACAGCTTTGGCTTCGTTATTGGGCTCGCTGTTGGGCAGCGGGGCGATGGGCGGAGCTGGCGGACTGGGCGGTCTCGCCGATCCGAGCAATGGCTACGGCTATCCGGCAAGTCCGTTCTCGGGAGGCAGCCAGGGCGGCCAGGGATCGAAACCAGGCGTGCGGCAGATGATGCCGGTCGCCAATACGCCACAGACGGTCGCCGACAAAATCGCCCAGGCGAACGCGATAAACCTGGCTAACTCGCCGCCGCCACGCGCCCCATTGCCGTGGCAAATGGACCCGACACTCAACAGCAGTGCGTACGGAATGAGTCCTGTTAACTACGCGCTGCCCGGGCAGTACGAGCAGATGCCCGCGCTCGGGATCTTCGGGGCAAAGCCACTAATGAGTTCCTATAGCGATGGCGGCTACGGCTACAGCCCGCAGCAAAATGGTTACGGCTATCCGCAAGTTCGCCCAGGCCGTGGAACCAATTCACATTATCAACAGCGCAATATGTCTTTGCATGATCGCTCCGAGGCATCCCATGCACGCGCGAATGATTTCATAAAGTCTGTCGGTGGACAAGTGACTTCGCAAAACGGTTACAGCATGTACGACTTGCTTGGCCTCGCCAGGCCGTATTCGCTTCTTGGCTTCTAGCGCAAGCTGGATTTTCACAATTCCTCGAATTCAGGGTTGCCAAATGGCAGGACGCCCAAGGCTCATGGTCAAAAAAGTTGTTGAACTAGAAAAGCAACTAGACGCCTACTTTTCTAACTTCTTCGCGCTGATGCCTGATATGTACAAGGAACGTACGGCAGGCGATTCGCCGCAGCCCAAGTCACCACTTGGCGATGCCTGGGGTGATGCTTGGGCAGGAATCACTGCAGCACATAAATCCATCGTTGCGCTGCGAGAGCTACTTGAGGCCAGAGTTGCGTTGTTGGAAGCCCGTCAGTCATCTCTGCCGAAGGAATGCTCGCATCGCCCCGCAAACACGGAATACCCTGGGCACTCTCAGCCTGCAGCAGCTAAGCCCGCTTCAAGGCGGAACCATACGGGAAGTTGAGAACGGCCATCGGCATTGCGCTAAGCACTTCCGACGGCGAGACGCCAGAGATCGTGTTAGGCGCTCCAACTACAGGATCGATTGGTCGGTTACGACGAATGGGAGAACCGAGTTCGGCGTTGCTGCCCTTCGGATCGAACAGCCCCTGCTGCCCCTCCAGCACGCTTTCGTCCATGTCCTCCGGCATGCCCGTGAGACTGGGCTGCCGCTGGCTTGCCGAGAGAGGACTCAGTCGCTGCGACTCGGGGACTCGATACGGCTCGACGATGGATGATTGGTCGGCGGAACCTTCGCGGGAAAGTTCGAAGAGCTTTCCCGGCGAGCCGTAAGCCTTGGCCGCTTCCGGGTAGCGAGCGCGGGCGTCTGGGTGCAAATACGCGCCCTGGGGCGTTCCGGCGTACTCGGGCTTGAGTACCTTGGCATGCTCTTCGACCAGAGGCCCTGTAAGAAATCTTGTGTCAGCTAGCAAGTAGTGTGTAGGTATAATACC